>DATFAS010000194.1:0-6237 GCA_035254305.1 Bacillota bacterium | reverse complement strand
GCAGGATTCCACTTATCATGTTCATCCGTTTGCTTAGCTGCGACATAGAATTGATTGTCCTTCCACACAACAGCCGTATATCCAAACAATGGGAACTTATAATTCTTATCATTCTTATGGTAAGCGGGTACAAGTAAGCGAGTGAAGCCCTGAGGTAATAACGCACCTACCGGGTTTGCATCCTGGAAGAGAACCATTTCACCTGTGTTAGGGTCGAGTCCAATTGGCTCCGATTCTGGCAGGCTCACTAATGTCGCACCATCTGGAAGGGGAATTAATTCATCTTCCAAGATCTCCAATAGCTGGTCGCCACTACGTGCGATGCCTAAATACTCAGGATGGTCATAGACGTTCCCGTCTTTATCTGCATATACAAGATTCATGGGGTTCTCCTATCTTCTAAAGCTTAAACCGTTGCCTGCGATGTCGATTGACTTCCCCGCGGCTTAACCGTCTCAATCAATTCAAGGAACTCAATGTTCGTCTTGGTTTGACCAATTTTACGCAAGAACATATCTGTAATTTCCGGCGTCTCTGACATAGATTTGCGCATAGTCCAAATTTTATCTAGCTCATACTTACTAAGCAGAAGCTCTTCACGACGTGTACCTGAACGGCGAATATCGATAGCTGGGTAAATTCTTCTCTCAGCAAGCTTGCGATCTAGGTGTAATTCCATATTTCCTGTTCCCTTAAACTCTTCATAAATCACATCGTCCATACGGGAGCCTGTCTCTACAAGAGCAGTTGCAAGAATCGTCAAGCTACCCCCTTCTTCGATGTTTCGAGCCGAACCGAAGAATCGCTTAGGACGGTGAAAAGCAGCAGGATCAATCCCCCCTGATAGTGTACGACCACTAGGAGGAATTACAAGGTTATAAGCTCTTGCAAGTCGCGTAATACTATCAAGTAAAATAACAACATCTTTCTTATGTTCTACTAATCTTAATGCACGTTCTAGAACTAGCTCTGCCACCTTAATATGGTTTTCTGGTACTTCATCGAAGGTTGAAGCTACCACTTCGGCCTTAACAGAACGCTGCATATCCGTTACTTCTTCTGGTCTTTCATCAATCAATAGAACAAATAGCTCTATATCCGGATTATTATCCGCTATGCTGTTCGCTATCTCCTGTAGCAGCATCGTTTTCCCGGCTTTCGGAGGCGCAACGATCAATCCGCGCTGTCCGAGCCCAACAGGGGCAAGAAGATCGATGATTCTTGAAGATAAACGGTTAGGTGAGGTTTCCAACACAAGCTTCTTCTGAGGATAGAGAGGCGTTAAAGCAGGGAAATGTAAACGTTCGGCAGCCTGTTCAGGGTCTTCCCCATTGACTGCATCCACATGGAGCAAACCGAAATATCGTTCATTTTCCTTAGGAGGACGGACCTTACCGGAAACCTTGTCTCCAGTCCGCAAATCGAATCGGCGGATCTGTGAAGCCGAAATATAGATATCCTCCGCACTTGGCAAATAATTGATTGGGCGTAAGAATCCATAACCATCAGACAGGATTTCCAAAACACCCTCCATGAACATAAATCCACTTTTTTCCGCTTGAGCTCTTAGAATGGCAAAAATCAGTTCCTTCTTCTTCATGTTCCCATAATAAGGAATCTGATATTCTTTCGCCAGCTTATAAAGCTCCGTAAGTTTTTTCTCCTCTAGTTGTGCTAATTGCATATCCATATCTCTAATCTAACACCACACTTTCACCAAACATAAAAATTTAATTGTATAAGCGTACTATACCTCACCAGCTTAGTCAAAGCAAAGGACGTTTTAAACGTCCTTCATGACTAAATTAGGTTTTCTTTCTAATCGGTGCTGACCTTCTACAAATCGAACCGTTCCAGTCTTCGCACGCATAACAACAGAATGTGTCGTAGCTCGTTGACCACTAAAACGAACACCACGAAGCAGTTCACCATCGGTTACGCCTGTTGCAGCAAAAATTGCATCATCGCCTTTTACTAGGTCTTCCATACGAAGGATTTGATTTGGATCCTTAAGTCCCATTTTGATACAGCGGTCGAATTCTTCTTGGTTCTGAGGTAATAATCTTCCCTGCAGCTCTCCACCGAGACATTTAAGAGCAACCGCTGAAATTACCCCTTCAGGAGCTCCACCCGCACCAAACAGGATATCTACCCCTGTATGTTCGAACGCAGTATTAATCGCAGCGGCAACGTCACCATCTGAAATCAATTTAATGCGCACACCTGCTTCGCGTACTTCATGAATAATCTTGCTGTGACGATCTCGATCAAGAACAATCGCTGTAAGCTCACGCAAATCTTTGCCTGTGCATTTCGCTACTGCTTCAAGATTTTCTCTCACGGAACGGTTGATGTCAATAGCTCCTACAGCTGCAGGACCTACAGCAATTTTATCCATATACATATCAGGTGCATGCAACAGATTCCCGCGATCTGCAATAGCAAGAACGCTTAAAGCATTCCACAGACCTTTAGCCACAATATTTGTTCCTTCCAATGGATCGACAGCCACGTCAACAGCCGGTCCAATCCCAGTTCCTAGTCTTTCACCAATATAAAGCATTGGAGCCTCGTCCATTTCTCCTTCACCGATCACAACTGTACCATCCATTGGGATATGGTTGAATTCTGCACGCATTGCGCTTGTTGCCGCATCATCGGCCTCATTTTTCTTACCAAATCCCATCCACCTTGCCGAAGATAATGCCGCTGCTTCTGTTACTCTCACCAATTCCATGGTTAAACTACGTTCCATGAATCATCAACCCCTTATTTCCATTCGTTTAGTATTCTCTCTCCACATCTCTGCTCCAAGCTCACAGAGCTTTTCTTCTAGGTAGGCATACCCACGGTCAATATGCTCCACCCCAGTGATTTCTGTAATTCCTTCTGCGGCTAAGCCAGCCACAACAAGTGCAGCTCCAGCCCGAAGATCGGTAGCCTTCACACTAGCACCAGAAAGCTTATCTACCCCTTCAATAATAGCCGAACGGCCTTCAACCTTCACACGTGCACCCATCCGGGCGAGCTCACCAACATGGCGAAATCGTGCGGTATAAATATTATCTGTCACCATACTCGTTCCCTTAGCCATCGTAAGCAAAGCAGTAATCGGTTGCTGTAGGTCGGTAGCAAATCCCGGGTACGGCGCTGTTTTCACATCCGTAGAACGGTACCTCGGTTGTCCAATAACCTGAAGAGAGTCATCTCCCTCTACAATTTGTACACCAATTTCCCGAAGCTTAGCGGATATCCCCTCTAGATGGCGAGGAATGACATTATCGATAATTACATTCCCACGTGTAGCAGCTGCTGCGATCATATAAGTACCTGCTTCAATGCGATCCGGAATAATAGAATGGCGACAGCCCTTTAAATGCTCCACTCCGATAATACGAATAATATCTGTTCCTGCACCCTTAATCACAGCTCCCATGGACGTAAGTAGTGTAGCCACATCAATAATTTCAGGCTCCTTAGCTGCATTCTCGATAATCGTCGTACCCTTGGCACGAGAAGCAGCAAGCATGATATTGATCGTCGCACCAACCGTAATGACATCCAAATAAATCTTCGTACCTACCAATTGTGTTGCACCTAAATACAGGGAGCCTTCTTTGGTTTCAGCTATAGCACCTAGTGCTTCAAACCCCTTAATATGCTGATCAATCGGTCTAGGTCCAAGATCACAGCCTCCTGGTAAACCAATGATTGCCTCCCCAAATCTACCAAGTAAAGCTCCCATTAGATAATAAGAGGCCCTAAGCTTCTTAATTTTCCCTGATGGCAATGGTTTAGGGACAAGGCCAGCAGGGTCAATGTACAAAGCTTGGTCTATTAGCTCAACCTTTGCTCCTAGCTCTCTTAAAATATCAATATAAATATCAACATCATTAATTTCCGGCAAATTCTCAATCACCGTAGGGGTATTTGCCAAAATGGATGCAGGGATAAGGGCAACAGCACTATTCTTCGCCCCGCTGATGGTTACCTTCCCCACTAAAGGTCTCCCGCCTTTAATGAACAGCTTCTCCATAGTATTTCTAGTCTCCTCTTACCCCAGATGTTTGTATATGTTTAAGCAAGCAACTCACGCTAAGAAGTAGAGTAAAGAATTTGGTGGACCTTATGCATATAGGAAAGTAGTTAAGAACTTATATTTTCCTATATGCCAAGGGAAAAAGCACCTTCTCAAAAGGTGCTTTTTCTTATTTTTGCTGTGCCTTCTCCCAATCCGACAAGAACTTCTCAATACCCGCATCAGTTAACGGGTGCTTGATCATTTGTTCGAAGACCTTGTAAGGAATCGTTCCTACATGTGCTCCCATCTTTGCTGCTTCGAGCACATGGATCGGATGACGAATACTTGCTGAAATAATTTCGGTATCAATACCGTGTGCATTGAAAATATCAACGATATCAGAAATGAGAACAAGACCATCAAACCCGATATCATCTAAACGTCCAAGGAATGGAGAAACATATGTAGCCCCTGCCCGAGCTGCAAGTAACGCTTGATTAGCAGAGAAGACAAGTGTCACATTCGACTTAATTTTCTTCTTGGAAAAGTGCTTTACAGCCTTAAGACCTTCAGAGGTCATCGGTACCTTAATTACGATATTCTTAGATAGGGAAGCAAGCTTCTCTCCTTCTTCAATCATGCCTTCAGCCTGTGTGCTGATTACTTCTGCACTAATTGGTCCATCTACAATATCAATAATTTCCTTCAAGGTTTCAATAAAGTCACGGCCTTCCTTCGCAACAAGTGAAGGGTTCGTCGTTACTCCGGCTAATACTCCCCATGAATTGATCTCTCTGATTTCATTCACATTCGCTGTATCAATGAAAAACTTCATGGTAGTCCTCCCTTAATTTATCAGTAAATTTAAGCCTTATTGCTGCTGCCAAATTCACGTATTTTTGCTTTTACCGTTTCTTTAATCGTATCCCTTGCAGGTCCTAAATATTTACGTGGATCATAAAGATCTGGTTTTTCTGCAAGAATCTTACGAACGGTAGCAGCAGAAGTTTGCTGATTCTCCGTGTTTACGTTAATCTTCGCTGTTCCTAACGAAATCGCCCGTTGAATATCCTTAGTTGGGATTCCTGTTCCTCCATGAAGAACTAGAGGCACCGCTGTTAGCTTCTGCACTTGTTCCATACGATCGAAACCAAGCTTTGGCTCACCCTTATAAGGTCCATGTACAGATCCTAAGGCAGGTGCAAAGCAATCCACTCCAGTTTCACGAACAAGTTGATCACATTCTGCAGGAACGGCATACATAGCATCTGCATCATTGACAACAAGATCATCTTCTTGTCCACCAATGCGACCTAATTCTGCCTCTACAGAAACCCCAAGTGCATGGGCTACATCCACAACCCTCTTCGTAAGTGCAATATTCTCTTCAAGTGGATAGTGGGACCCATCTATCATAACAGATGTAAATCCAGCATGGATAGCTTCTACGCATTTTTCGAAGGATGAACCATGGTCTAAGTGGATAGCTACCGGAATCGTTATTTTGTACTCATCCACTAATTCCCTAACAATAGCAACAACCAGCTTAAATCCTCCCATGTAGCGTGCAGCGCCCTCGCTGACACCTAGAATAACAGGAGAATTCTCTTCCCCAGCCGCTAGAAGAATGGCTTGGGTAAATTCCAAGTTATTAATGTTGAATTGTCCTACTGCATACTTACCTTCCACTGCTTTCTTCAACATTTCAGTCATGGAAACGAATGCCATGTTACTATTCCTCCAATTTTAACGTTCTAAAGAAATGGATAAGGGCATACAAATTATATCCCTCTTGTATTATACCGCTAGTTGACTCTTAACTGCCAAACGAAGCTCATCAATATCAAAAGGCTTCGTAAAATGGGTAACCGCCCCTAATTCCGTTGCCTCTTTAATCATATCCAACTCCCCATAGGCAGTCATCATGATTACTTTAATTTCCTTGTTGATCTTCTTAATTTCCTTAAGAATCTCAAGTCCATCCATACCAGGAATCTTCATGTCAAGGATCACTAGATCTGGTGATTCATTCCCTACAATCTCTAATGCTTGCTTCCCATTCGCTGCTTGAAATGTTTGATATCCTTCTTTACCAAAAACCTCATAAAGCAACACACGAATTCCATATTGATCATCAACGATTAAAATTTTATTATCTTGCATTCCTCAAGGGCCCCCTTACATAAGCTTATCCAATATTTATATAAAAAGTTAAC
>DATFAS010000193.1:0-4677 GCA_035254305.1 Bacillota bacterium | reverse complement strand
TTTTAAGACTCCAAAAACACAAGAGGATTTAGCAAAACAATTAGGGATAAGTTATACCTCCCTTCCACTGGTGGGATTTTAGTACCCTTTGTATATTAGATAGATAATTACTACCCATATCTAATATATGATGGGTACTTTTTCTCGATTTATTATAGTCAAATTAACCTTGAGCAATTAATATATCTAGGCTCAGACCATCCGCAGTGACTTTGGCTAAGAATGGTAAGGGATGAGGGGAAATAGGCAACAAAAATACCTGTCGAAGTGACAGGCTTATGCTACTTTAAATAATTCTTTGATATCTCTAACAATAATTAGCGGGAATTTACAACCACTTTTCACTGTCTCTATTTGCTGATTAGTTACCACTATAATTCGAGGTAATATAATACTTCCTTTAACATGTTCATTCCAAAACGCTTGGTGGAATGCCGATGTGCCTAAGTATTGATTATACGTTTTCCATTTCTCGGCCCAACGTTCAGAGGTTAACGGTGATATTTGATATTCAAGTAAATAAGCTCTACCATTGAAGCCAAAGAATGCATCAGAACTAAATTTCCATTCCCTTCCTAATGACACAAAAGGTTCACGCAACTCAAAAGTAAAATCAAATACATTGCCAATTTGGGATAATTCAAACAAGATGTTGCCTATACCAAGAATATGATCAATTGTAGGAGTGTTAAAAGGTCTAGGTTTCCATTTTACCCCCATTAATTCTCTACCCTTCTTCGTAAGTCTCCATAGCTTTGTATTCCCTACAGACCTTCTCTGCCCTTCTACTAACTTGTTACCTTGAAGGTCTACCATCATTTCTGACACTCGCTTTGTTGGGGAACCAACTCCAGTCAAGAACCTTGCTATTAAATTCGTATCCACTATCGGCACTAGGGATATAAACGTCAGTATATTTTTTCTGAGTTGTTCCTTCTTTGTGATAGTCATTAATAACAATCCTTCCATTTGTGGTGTACGGTCTTAAAAGTTGTTCCCATTCGTAATCATCACCAATATAGGGTACTTGTATTTCGGTGAATCCATTAGCTTTTACTATAGCTCTACCTGGTTTTCCATGAGGCAACTTAGCAGCTAGATCAGAATTTAAGCAAACATTGGAGTGTATGGTATTTTCCGTTTTGAAACACACCACCGCATCCATATTGGCCTTTATCTGTCCGTCTATGACTTGGGCAGTTGGATATTGAGTTGCGTAGATAAGACCAACGCTTGCTTCCCTACCAATACAGGAAATAGCGGCTGAATATTGCCAACATAAACTCGCTATTTTCTTTTCCTGCTTATCTTTTTTCAATTCAGGTGATATTTGACTCGCCTCATCAATTAAAATTATTTTCCATTTGAAATTCTTAGTAATATTGCGGTCTTGGGACTCCCATACTTGATCAGAACGGTGATTCATCTCTTCATAGGCTTCTTTGAGGACGAGTGCTGCTTGAGGTAAAGTACGAGCAATAGTAGTGATGTGGGGGATATTCTTAAATGGCAAGAAGGAGAATCCCTTCATGTCTATAATGTTGATTTCTAATTGATCCGGTGAAAATCGAGTGATAAGTTGATAGAGAATCCACCTTGTTAAATCCGTTTTCCCATAACCTGATTGTCCTGGGATCATAATGTGAGGCACTCTAAAATCATGAACAATAGGTTTCATCATGCGGTCAAACCCTAGTAATACTTGCCGTTCTTTAGTTAATTCCAATAAATCGTGTGAATATGGAATGCTATTAGGAAAATCTTCTCGTATGATGGATACAATCACAGCACCACCACGATTATTAATCTCGATATAAGCTCCTACGCTTGCTGAAATAGAATCTGTTTCCTGTTCCAAGTCCCTTACACTATAACCAAGAGGGACTTCATAAGCTAAGTCGTAACTGTAGTCTGTTTCTCTCCAATCGATCAACGTCCAAGGTTTAACCGTTCCATCCTTGTTCTTGCCGTTGGGACAACGTAAAAGCTGTATCTGCTGGATACGTTTATTTAAGTCATGTAACATACGTCCACCTACCGTATATGCGGAATAATAATATCACCTAATAGCCATTGTTCGCCTACAAACCACCACCATACACCAATAAGCATTAATCCAGCTACAACATAGAGAACGTTCTCCTTAATCAACTCTTTCAACTTTTTAGATTTCGGTTTCTCCCCTTGTACCCATTCTCCATTATCCCAAACAAATTTCATTTTCTTTCCCTCCCGATGTATAAAATCCCTTGATGATGGTGAAAATATAGATAGGCGAATGAATTACATTTCATTGGTCATTTTGGTATGCATTTCTATTCTCCTCTCACACTCTCCCCAATGCCCCACCCCTCCTTTCAGTCGTGGGGCTTTTCGGCTATATTACTTTCGCTACTTGTACTAGTAAGATACTTTCAGTGTTTTCTAGTGTTTTAGTTATGGATTCGTATCCACTAGGTAAATCCACCTTCAAATCCACTGGATTTAATAGCAGTATATTAGGCAATGGTTGTCCAAGTTGCTAAGTTTCTGAAAAAAATGTTTAGAAATGAAATTTTGAGACAATAATGGCTAACACGAATAAACTAAAGTGGTGATATAAATGGAATGGTTTGGCCTCGGTAAAAAACGTTCAAAATTAGGTAAATGGTTGGATCAACATGGAGTAACCCAAACAGAATTTTCTAAGCTAAGTGGTGTATCTAGACCAACAGTGACAAGGTTATGTTCTGAAGATGATTATTCGCCAAACATGTCCACAGCAAAGAAAATTATCAAAGCGATTAAAGATTTAACTGGATCTAAAGTCGATTATGATGATTTTTGGATGTGATTACGATTCAAGCCAACATGGAGTATAGTCTACTTCTCTACGTTTCTCAACAGCAAATACATTTCTTAATGTCCCATAATAATAACCAGCAAACGACCCTTTGATGCGATTAGTCTTTAAAGCAAATACTGAATCACGAAATGCTTGAGTCGCATTGTCAATATAACCCTCTATAGGCGCATTTAAACGGCTCTGACGATACGCTAGGAGTGACTTTTGCCATAGGGTATAGATGATCTTAGCGTTGTTAAAGTGTGCTGATATAGCTTTCCTAAACGTTTCAGGCACATATGAAGGAGTATAGGATGATGGTAGGCCGTTGTCATCGGTTTGTACGTTATTACTTATTTCTCTATTAGAATGCTCAGTTTTAAAAGATATTGCTTCGGCATCATTTTGTGTTGGTTGAGGGCTTGTCTCATCTTGATTAGAAGGTGATTGACGATCTGACATTTCCGCACTGCCAACCGCACTGACATAGGGTTGAATGACATATAAATTATGACCATCTCCACCTTGTTTTCTTTGTGTGGGAATACGTTTTAGGACTCCATGTTGCTCAAGAATTATAAATGCACGTCTAATTGTTCGTTCAGATATTCCAATGATTGTAGATAGGCTAGAAACCTTCGCAAAGCATACCCCAAGGATCTTACAAGCGTATTTTGATATAGTTTTAAACACCTTGACCGTTGCAGGTGTTAGTTCATGGGAATGAAGGTACAAGAAATGTCTAATTGTGAGGTTCAGTTCTTCTATAGATGTGAATGTGGAGTATTGCTTGAATTGTGAGTAATTTGCAGATTGTACTGGCATTAATATCTTCTCCCTTGGATTACGGAGAAAAGCAAACCCATTGTATAGCCAAAAAAGGCAATACTAAAGAAGCATAGTATACTTGAATTTTTTTCGAAATTTGATATACTATGGTTATCTGATATTTTGTGTGGGTCACGGTTGCAGCCGTGGCTTTTTCCGTTTTATAAGATGTTTTTAGATTTCAATTTCATTTAATGGGTTATATTTGTCGTTTTGTTCCCTCAAATCATTCCCCCACATGGCTGCATATTTTTCAGTAATCGAAAGTGAACTATGCCGCATAAGTTTCTGAATTGCAAAGGTACTCATTCCACTCTGAATGCAACGATGGCAGAAGGTATGACGGAATGTATGTGCGCTTAAGCGCACATCTTTAAAGTTCATGACAGTTGCCAACCTTTTAAAAACAAGTTTCACAGAGTTAGGAGTCAATGCTTCGTTTTTTCGACTTGTGAAGATATGCTCGTTTAAATTTCCTTTTCCAGTCCATTGCTCACAAAAGGCTTTATACGCAGACAGTTCTTTAGTAAGCTTTTCAGTTAGCGGTATAGTCTCTTTCCTTCTGTTCTTTCCAAACACCGACAAAGTCATATGTTGAAAATCTAGATCATTCCACTTTAATGAACACATTTCACCCAAACGAACACCTGTTCCTAACAGTGTGATTATGATAGTGTAATCTCGATAGGAATAGAAAGACTTGTCTCGTTGTTTCATTCTCCTGTAATAATTCAACATTTGACGAATATGATAGTCGGTGAACACGTCTATCTTGATATCAACTTTAGTTTTTTGAATTTTGGCTGCTGGACTCTTAGCAATGACTTCAATTTCAACCATATAATTTAAAAATGCCTTTAATCGTTGAAGTTTCGTATTAATGGTAACTGGACTATTCCCTTTCTTTTGGTAAATCACGAGGAAACTCTTGATAACATTAGCAGTGATATCTTGGACATTTAACACTTGATTCTCATTACAATATCGTAGGAATTGCCCCAAGATATCCTTATAACTATCCATAC
>DATFAS010000192.1:0-48553 GCA_035254305.1 Bacillota bacterium | reverse complement strand
AGGTTAGAACTATCATCAAGGATAGCATAATATAATATTATATTATGCGAGGAAGTCTACTAGTAATTTCCCTTATTTGTTAAACAAATTATTTGGGGAATATAGCAGGAATTAAGTCATTTTTTGTTGAAAATAACACAGAAGTAGAGTAACCCATTTCATTGAATAAAGTAGTTATGTTCTCAAGTTATAAAAAATGATCGGTGTCCTTCCTTAATATAAGGAATTTTGTACATAGTTACCTTTTGTTCTGAAAGTAATAAATGTTCAAGGTTTAATTGAAAAGGTATTTGGCATGAATAATGAAACATATCAAGAGGAAATACCGGATGGTAGGTGAAATGAATGACTAAAATCAGGGTGTTGGTTGTTGACGATTCTGCTTTCATGAGAAAGATGGTTTCAGACCTGTTGTCCGAAGATCCTTCAATTGAAGTAATAGAAAAGGCTAAGAACGGAATGGAAGGAGTTAACAAAGTCAAGGAACTAGCACCAGATGTTGTTACTCTTGACATAGAAATGCCTGTAATGAATGGTCTTGATGCTTTGCAATATCTAATGAAGAATCATCCTGTTCCTGTAGTGATGTTAAGCAGTCTAACGCAGGAGGGTGCTAGTGAAACAATTCGAGCCCTAGAATTAGGAGCAGTTGATTTTGTTCCCAAACCTTCAGGGGCAATTTCTTTAGATATTCATAAGGTACAAGAGCAGTTAGTCCAGAAGGTGAAGGCTGCTTCTAGAGCAAGGATAAATCGGACCGTCATTCCAAGTACGATTATTCCAAAGAGTGAGCCGAAAATATCCGCTTCTTATTTAGCAAAAAAAAATGAAAATAATGTGAATCAAAGGTTAACAACCAAAGGTGATTCGAACATTTCTAATATAATTCTTGTAGGAACCTCAACAGGAGGACCTAAAGCATTACAAACCTTGTTGACTTCGATCCCAGCTAATATACCAGGGGCCATTTTAATTGTTCAACATATGCCTCCTGGTTTTACAAAATCATTATCTCAACGTTTGGATTCATTATGTGCAATCCGGGTTTGTGAAGCAGAAGATGGTATGCCTATTGAGACAGGGATGGCCTACATTGCTCCAGGTGATTTTCATATGGAACTAAAGAAAAGTGTAGACGGTCGCCTCTTGATCTCCCTCAACAAAAATGAACCAAGGGGTGGTCATAGACCTTCAGTGGACACATTATTTGAATCAGCTGCAAGAATCCATCATCGGAGTAAGTATGCCATTATTATGACTGGCATGGGTAGTGATGGAACGAAAGGAATGGAGGCACTCAAATCTACAGGATGCAAGGAATCTATTGCAGAAGATGAAAGTACTTGTGTGGTTTTTGGGATGCCTAGGGCTGCAATACAATCTGGGAAGATCGATAGGGTCCTGCCACTTCACCAAATTGGTCCATATCTTGCAAAGGAATTGAACTGCTAGTCATACTTTTGATCAAATGATCCAGGGGGTCCTTAAAAAATGGAAATGAATCAATATCTTGATATGTTTATAGAAGAATCTAAAGAACACTTGCAGGCGATCAATGAAAATCTCTTAAATCTTGAAAGTGATCCTACAAGTTTAAGTATCGTTAATGAAATCTTTCGATCTGCTCATACATTAAAGGGTATGGCGGCAACCATGGGCTTTGAGGATATGGCTACACTCACCCATGAAATGGAGAATGTTCTAGATTTAATCCGTAATGCTAAGTTAACTGTTCAGCCTAGAATTATGGATGTTACTTTTAAGTGTGTAGATATACTTGAATCCATTGTTGTATCCATTATAGAAGGTGGCGATGGTCGTTACGATGTTAAAGCAATGGTGGGTGAGTTAAAGAAAATCATCTCTGGTGAACCAAGCAGCACGGTAAATACAGGATCAGATCAGGTAAAGCAAGAAACTCAAGCTATAGAAATGGAATTTGATGATTACCAGCATACTGTTATTGTACAATCGATTGAATCAGGACACGGTGTATTTTCGATTAAAACAACGGTTCGTGAAGATTGCGTTCTAAAGGCTGCTAGGGCATATATGGTATTTGATCAACTTGAATCTAGTGGAGAAATTATTAAATCTGTGCCTTCTGTGGAAGAGCTAGAGCAAGAGAAATTCGATAAGACTTTTGAAGTTATTCTCGTTACGAAGAAGAGTATCGAAGAAATTGAAAGAATTGTTCAAGGAGTTTCAGAAATAGAATCTGTTGAGGTTCTCCCAATAGATATTAAGGTAGAAATAGCGAATGATTCAGAGAAGAGTGAAGAAGTTTCGAATAAGCCTTCAAATGAACGTACTCCACAGCGTGGGCCCGAACAGAGTCAAGATAAGTCTTCGGCTATGAAGAAGGTATCAACCGGTAAAACCATACGGGTTGACATTGAACGTTTAGATATTTTGATGAATTTATTTAGTGAATTGGTTATTGATCGTGGAAGACTAGAACAATTATCACGCGAGCTAGGAAATGGTCCATTAAACGAAACAGTAGAGCACATGAGTCGTATCTCTGGTGATCTGCAGAATATCATTTTAAATATGCGGATGGTACCTGTTGAGCAGGTATTTAATCGATTCCCGAGAATGATTAGAGATTTGGCCAAGGACCTAAATAAAAAGATAAACTTAATTGTTGAAGGTGCTGAAACTGAGCTTGATCGTACGGTTATCGATGAAATTGGGGACCCATTGGTCCACCTTCTACGAAATTCTTTAGACCACGGGATTGAATCTGCGGAAGAACGAATGAAAACCGGAAAGGATGAAGTAGGAACCGTTCTATTAAAGGCTTATCATAGCGGAAATCATGTGTTTATCGAGGTCCGAGATGATGGTAGTGGTATCAATCGTACGCGGGTCTTAAATAAAGCTTTAGAAAAAGGAATTGTTAATGATCAGCAGGCTGCTATGCTATCAGATAAACAAGTTTTTGAACTTTTGTTTGCTTCTGGATTTAGCACTGCAGAGAAAATTTCCGATATTTCAGGTCGTGGCGTAGGCCTTGATGTTGTGAAGACTAAAATTGAATCATTAGGGGGGTCAGTTGGTGTAGACTCCATTCCGGGCAAAGGAACCACCTTCCTGATCCAGTTACCTCTTACTCTTTCTATCATTTCAGCTATGCTGGTTCAGGTTGAAAATGAAAAATATGCGGTACCTTTAAGTTCAATAATCGAAACAGCAGTATTCAAGAAAGATCAAATCATGCGAGCACATCAGCAGGATGTCATTGATTTTCGTGGAAGAGTTGTACCGTTGGTTTCACTTAAGAATATTTTCCACGTTCCAATTGATGAAACGAAATCACATGATGAAATATCTGTCGTTATCGTTCGTAAAGGAGATAAGATGGCGGGATTGGTTGTGGACTCCTTTATTGGGCAGCAAGAGATTGTATTAAAATCGTTAGGGAAGTATTTAGTGAATGTATTCGCAATTTCAGGGGCGACAATCCTTGGAAACGGTCAGGTTGCTCTTATTATTGATTGTAACTCATTGATTAAATAAGGATAAAACAAACTTTCCTTAGATCAAGCAATAATCCCTGACTTGGAGCATAAACTAGGAGGTTTATTGGGAATGCAGAATCAAAGCGAAATCATTCATGACCTAAAGGTAATCGTGTTTCGATTAGGAGATGAGGAGTACGGTGTAGATGTCGGTCAAGTAAAATCGATTGAACGTTTGCAGCAGATTACCCGTTTACCAAAAACACCTCCTTTCGTTAAAGGAATCATTAACCTCAGGGGTTCCGTTATACCGATTATCGAACTAAGAGGGCGTTTTGGCCTTATCGAAACAGATTATACAGATAGTATGAGAATCATTGTTGTTTCCGTTGCGGGTTTAGATGTAGGGCTTATTGTTGATTCAGCCAATGATGTCATCGATATACCAGTGCAAGCCATTGAGCCTCCGCCAAGCGTGATTGGGGGGATTGAAGCAGTCTATCTAAGAGGGATTGCAAAATTAGAAAGAAGGCTTTTAATTCTACTAAATATGGATCGTATCTTGAATGTTGAAGAGCTTCAGGAATTGGAGCAGCTTGAGGAGAAATGATATATGAAAATGTTTCGATTTGGCGAGATGCAATTTGATGTCCTTAAAGAAGTGGGAAATATTGGAGCTGGAAATGCAGCGACTGCTCTATCTAAGCTTATTTCAAAAGAAATTGATATGTTGGTTCCACTCGTTAAAATTGTAGGATTTGATGATATTGCCGAATTTGTTGGTGGAGCAGAAAATGTTGTCGTTAGTGTTTATCTGAGAATAATCGGTGATGTTCCTGGAAATATGTTTTTTATCATGAGTATTGAATCGGCTAAAAGCCTAATCAAACAGATGATGGGGATTGAACCATCAGAGCATGGTTTTTCTGAGATGGAGATCTCCGCACTTAGTGAAATCGGAAATATCTTAATTGGCTCATATCTTACCTCACTCGCTGACTTTACAAACTTAAATATGCAGCCATCTGTACCCTCACTTGCCATCGATATGGCAGGAGCAATATTAAGTTTTGGTTTAATTGAAATGGGACAATTGGGGGATTATGCTTTGGCCATAGATACGGTGTTTTTGGAAGATAAAGAATTGGTGGAGGGTCACTTCTTTTTACTTCCTGACCCAGAATCTTTGGAGAAAGTATTCTCCGCTTTGGGAGTGCCGGTAGAATGAACATAATCAAAGTAGGTATGGCTGATTTAAATGTAGCCTCATCTCCAAACAGAATCAGAACGACTGGACTAGGTTCTTGTGTTGGGGTAACTTTATACGATGCTGTTGTAAAAATTGGAGGGATGGCTCACGTTATGCTTCCTTCTTCCTCACTGGGAAAAGGGGAAATTAACTATGCCAAATATGCTGATACTGCTATTCCTAAGCTGATTGAAGGAATGATTAAATTGGGGGCAAATCCCCGGAGATTAATCGCTAAAATGGCTGGTGGATCTCAAATGTTTGCCTTTTCATCATCGAGTGATATCATGCGAATAGGCCCTCGCAATGTGGAAGCATGTAAGGAGGCGTTACACAAGGAGAATATCCGGATTGTAGTAGAAGATACCGGCGGTAACTGGGGACGGACGATTGAAATCGATTGTACGACGGGTTTACTACAAGTTAGAACGGTAAATCAAGGTGTCAAGGAAATGTAGTAATCGGAATATATTAGTATAGAGATTTCCATTTTTCTTTTTGCTTAGGGTGAAGGTATGTGTAAGGATAGGGAGAAGCTGAGGGGGATAGGTTTATGAAACCTGTTGATTTACAAATCGCTATGAATAAGCCCATAGATATGGAAAGAGCTCAAAGCCAAATCCATCATAAGCCCGAGGAAGATCTAGTAGACACAGCACTCTTAAATCATAAACAACAAGAAATAGATCGGAAACGTTGTAACGAATCAGAATCAAAGGAAAATGTAAGGAATGGGCAGAAATCCCACCGCGATCAAAAACAGCATCCTAAAAATAAGGGGTCAAAGAAGAAAAAAGAAAAGCTTAAAGACCCAACCCTAGGAACCCATTTAGATATTTCCCTCTAGTTTTTTAAATAAGTCAATAAGTAGTAAAAATTTTATTAGGATTAGTGCTAGCTTTCAGCGTGGAATCCATTCCACGCTTATTTATCGTGAAGAAATATGAATCCTGTTGTCTTCTATATTGCTTTTGGAAATTACATATGTTATAGTTATCAACGGTGTAAAAATACACACGTACAACAATTTGGACAAGGGTGCTAAAGAAATTAGTCTTGTTTCCAAAGATGAGGTGTACGGAGGACAACAAAAACCATAAGGAGGAAATACCAAGATGGCAGTAATCTCTATGAAACAATTGCTAGAAGCAGGTGTACATTTTGGACACCAAACTCGTCGTTGGAACCCAAAGATGGCGAAGTATATCTTTACTGAAAGAAACGGTATTTATATTATCGATCTTCAGAAGACAGTAAAGAAAGTTGAAGAGGCTTATAATTACATTCGTGAAGTTGCAGCTAACGGAGGTAAAGTTCTGTTTGTTGGAACGAAGAAGCAAGCTCAGGATGCTATCAAAGAAGAAGCTGAACGCAGTGGTATGTACTTCATCAACCAACGTTGGTTGGGTGGTACGCTTACTAACTTCTCTACTATTCAGAAGCGAATCCAAAGATTACACGAGCTTGAAAGAATGGAAACAGATGGTACTTTCGAAGTTCTTCCTAAGAAGGAAGTTATCCTTCTTCGTAAAGAGAAGGATCGTCTTGAGAAGTTCTTAGGTGGAATTAAAGATATGCGTGAACTTCCAGATGTAATCTTTATCGTTGACCCTCGCAAAGAACGTATTACTGTTGCTGAGGCACGCAAGTTGGGTATTCCTATTGTTGCAATTGTGGATACTAACTGTGACCCTGATGAAATTGATTATGTAATTCCAGGTAACGATGATGCAATCCGTGCAGTTAAATTATTAACAGCTAAGATGGCTGATGGAATTATCGAAGCAAATCAAGGCGAACAAACAACTGCGTAAGACTTAAGGGTGGCCTAAGGGTATTGAACCCTTAACCACCCTTTTTTAGTGTATAAGGGCAATGAGGCTATCGCCAGCGTCTAAAGGCTTGGTGCCAGCTAATTTTTACCATGTTGCATAAGACAACAGGCTGCGATCATGGCTTAAGAGCATGTCGTTCGCCTAAGTTTACTTAAGCACGTAGATGGTCCATTTATTGAGAATAAGTAAATATTTCAACATACATAAAGGAGGATTAATCATGGCAATTAGTGCGTCTATGGTTAAAGAATTGCGCGAAAAAACAAGTGCAGGTATGATGGATTGTAAAAAAGCGTTAGAAGAAGCAAATGGAGATATGGAAAGAGCAGCAGAAATTCTTCGTGAAAAAGGAATTGCTAAAGCAGCGAAGAAATCTGATCGTATTGCTGCAGAAGGTTTAACAACTGTTGCTGTTACTGAACAGTACGCTGCGGTAGTTGAAGTGAACTGTGAAACAGACTTCGTTGCTAAAAATGAAGGTTTCCAAGCTCTAGTGAAAGAAATTGCACAATACATTGTTGAAAAACGCCCTGCTGATGTTGAAGCAGCTTTAGCTGGTAACTTCCAAGATGGGGTAACTCTTGAACTTTATTTAAATGAACAAGTGGCTAAGATTGGAGAACGTATCACCCTTCGTCGTTTCACTATCCTAGATAAACCAGCTAATGGAGTTGTTGCTTCCTATCTTCATATGGGTGGAAAAATCGGTGTAGTAGTAGCGGTAGATTCTACAACAGATGAATCCGTTGCAAAGGATATCGCTATGCATATTGCAGCAGCTAATCCTAAGTATGTTTCTCGTGACCAAGTGTCTGCAGAAGAAATTGAAAAAGAAAAAGAAATCCTTAAGGCACAAGCTCTTAATGAAGGAAAACCAGCTAACATTGTTGAGAAGATGGTGGAAGGCCGCCTTGGTAAGTATTTTGAAGAGATCTGCTTAAACGATCAAGCTTTCGTTAAGGATCCAGATAAAAAAGTAGGAAAGCTTTTACAAGAAAAAGGAGCTGTTTGTAGTTCTTTTGCTCGCTATGAAGTTGGAGAAGGTCTTGAGAAGCGTCAAGATAACTTCGTTGAAGAAGTTATGGCTCAAACCAAAAAACAATAAGAATGAAAGAGGGGAACACGGAGTGTTCCCCATTTTTGAAAAGTATTATATTATTATTTCGGGCATAAAATGCTTAGGAATGGAGGGTTTAAGTTCATGCCTCTACCCGCATATAAAAGGGTTGTTTTAAAATTAAGTGGTGAAGCGCTAGCTGGGGAATTAGGATATGGAATTGAAGCCTCAGTAATCACATCGATTGCTGAACAAATTAAAGAAATTGTTGAGCTAGGGGTTCAAGTAGCCATCGTAGTAGGGGGAGGAAATATTTGGAGAGGGATTGCTGGGAGCGCCAAGGGGATTGATCGGGCTACAGCGGATTATATGGGCATGCTTGCAACGGTGATGAACAGCATGGCTCTCCAAGATGGCCTAGAGAAGACGGGCGTTCCAACTCGAGTTCAGACCTCCATTGAAATGAGACAGGTTGCTGAACCATACATACGAAGAAAAGCTATTCGTCATTTAGAGAAAAATCGAGTTGTTATTTTTGCCGCAGGAACAGGAAATCCTTATTTTTCTACAGATACAACAGCAGCACTTCGTGCTGCTGAAATTGAAGCAGAGGTCATCCTAATGGCCAAAAATAAAGTAGACGGGGTCTATAGTGCAGATCCTGCAGTAGATCCAGATGCAAAGAAATATGATCGCCTAACCTTCATGGAAGTGCTCAATAAAGGATTAGGGGTAATGGATTCAACTGCTTCCTCTTTATGTATGGATAACCACATTCCATTAGTTGTATTCTCTATCACAGAGCCGGGGAATATCAAGAGGGCTATTATGGGTGACAAAATCGGAACGATTGTAAAGGGGGATTAATCATGCCACAATCAGTCATTAAAGATGCAGAAGATAGAATGTCTAAGTCCATTCAAACGCTAAAAAAAGAATTATCTACACTTCGGGCTGGTAGGGCTAATCCAGCTTTACTAGAAAGAGTACAGGTTGACTATTATGGAACACCTACACCGATCACCCAAATGGCTAATGTGTCTATTCCGGAAGCAAGGATGATTACTATTCAACCTTGGGATCGTTCACAGTTAGGACCGATCGAGAAGGCGATTCTTAAATCGGATTTAGGATTAACACCAACTAATGACGGTAGTATTATTAGATTAAGTATTCCACCACTTACAGAAGAACGTCGCGCTGAATTGGTGAAAATAATTAAAAAAGAAGGAGAAGAGTCGAAAGTTGCGATTCGTAATGTTCGCCGAGATGCTAACGACTCTTTCAAAAAGCTGCAAAAAGAAGGAACCATCACAGAAGATGATTTAAAACGTAATCAAGATCAAGTACAGAAATCAACTGACAGCTATATTGGGCAAGTGGATCAATTAGTACTTGAAAAGGAAAAAGAAATTATGGAAGTGTAGCATATTGTCCCCCACTTAGGTGTGGGGGCATATGTATATTGCCTTTTTTTGGGGGAAAACTTATGCTAAACAGGATTACAAAATGGATGCAAGGAAAAGAGCCTGTTTTAGAAGGAGAGGAAATTTCTTTAGATCCCAAAAACATCCCACAACATATTGCCATCATTATGGATGGAAATGGCCGTTGGGCCAAAAAACGAGGATTACCACGTGTTGCGGGTCATAGGGCTGGAATGAAAACCGTTAAAGAAATAACGAGGGTGGCAGATGATATTGGAGTTAAGATTTTAACTCTATATGCTTTTTCTACGGAGAATTGGAAAAGACCGAAGGATGAAGTGGAGTATTTAATGAAGCTCCCTCAAGAATATCTTTTAACAGAGCTTGAAGAGTTAATTCAAAGAAATGTACAGGTAAGAATGCTTGGAAATCCAGCACAACTCCCTAACTATACAGTGGATGCGGTGATGGAAGCAAAAGAAAGAACTAAAAATAATACAGGGCTTATCTTGAATTTTGCTTTAAATTATGGAAGTAGAGATGAGTTACTGCATGCTGTTCAGCAAATTTCCTTAGCTGTGCAGGATCAAAAGCTGGCAGTAGATAAGATTACAGAAGAACTAATAAGTGACTACTTGTATACTAAAGGACTTCCTGATCCAGATTTGCTCATTCGGACAAGTGGAGAAGTTCGATTAAGTAATTTTATGCTTTGGCAGCTCGCATATGCTGAGATGTGTTTTAGTGATGTTTACTGGCCAGATTTTGGCCCTGAAGATTTATATAAAGCAATAAAAGAATACCAAAATCGTCAACGTCGATACGGAGCAGTTTAACTGAAAGCTGAGAGTGGTAGATTTTGAAAAAAAGATTGATTACAGGAATCATTGGGGGGGCCTTTTTTCTTACTCTTGTCTTTACAGGAGGTATTGGTTTTGGTATCCTCCTTTTTTTCATTGCTCTGATTGGATACTATGAATGGTTGAGAATGAATAGCATACATATAGGGAGTATACAAAGCCTAGTAGGATTGCTGTTTACCCTGCTTTATTTCTTACCATCTTCTGTCATGCTTGGTGGAATAAAGGTTGATTACATCATGATGGAATTATTATTGCTGCTAACCATCATGGTCCTAAGTAAAAATAAAGCACCCATACAAGAAATGGCTTATATTTTTATTGGTTCTGTCTATATTGGGGTTTCTCTTCATTATATGTTTGAGACAAGGATGCTAGAGAACGGACTTATTCTTACGTTAGCTATTTTAGCAGGGATTTGGGCAACCGATTCCGCTGCCTATTTTGTTGGAAGAGCAATAGGTAAACACAAACTATGGCCAACGATTAGCCCGAAAAAAACGATTGAGGGTTCTCTTGGTGGTATATTGGTAGCCATTCTTGTTATTCTATGCTTTAGTTTATTCGGGAATCAAATTTCATTCTCATTGGCTTGCATACTAGGTTTAAGCGTGTCTATAAGTGGACAGGTTGGTGACTTAGTTGAATCTGCGGTAAAAAGGACACTTGGGGTGAAGGACTCAGGCCAAATACTTCCTGGTCATGGAGGAGTTTTGGACCGTTTTGACAGCCTTTTATTTGTCTATCCTGTTTTACATTTGCTATCATTAATCTAGAGAAAGGGGTGCTTCCTTTTTGAAATACATTTCCATTCTTGGTTCGACTGGTTCTATCGGTAGACAAACGTTGGATGTGGTAGAGCAGCATCCGGAACTTTTCTCTGTTGTTGGTCTGGCTGCTGGTTATAACTGGGAAGCGCTAGTCACACAAGCATTAAAATTTCTACCATCTGTCGTTTCTGTTTCCACTAAAGAATTGGCTGATCGGGTTCGGTTGCAATTACCTGAAACGATAAAAGTCCTGTATGGTGAAGAGGGTACCTCTGAAGTTGCCACTCAGCCGAAAGCAGATTTCGTTGTTTCAGCTATTGTGGGAAGTGCGGGATTAAATCCGACTCTTCAAGCTATTGAAGCGGGAAAAGCAATAGGCCTTGCGAATAAGGAGACGCTTGTAACTGCTGGACATATTGTGATGGAACGAGTGAAGCAACGAGGAGTGCCCTTGATTCCAATTGACAGTGAGCATTCTGCTATTTTTCAATGTTTAGAAGGGGAAAATAAGGAATCTGTGAAAAGATTGATTCTTACAGCTTCGGGCGGATCCTTTCGCGATCTTTCAAGAGATGAACTAAAAGGCGTAACAGTCCAACAAGCCTTAAACCATCCAAACTGGAAGATGGGTGCGAAGATTACCATTGATTCTGCTACCATGTTGAATAAAGGATTTGAAGTAATAGAAGCTCATTGGCTTTTTGATCTTCCCTTTGACAAAATAGATAGTGTTCTCCATAAAGAGAGTATTATTCATTCTATGGTAGAATTTAAAGATATGGCGATCAAAGCCCAACTGGGTACACCGGATATGAAAATCCCCATCCAATATGCCATGACATATCCGAAGCGTATGGAATTAGAAACTCCTGCGTTGGATTTTGAGCAGGTGATGACCTTGCATTTTGCACCCGTTGATTTTAACCGTTACCCTGCATTGAAGCTTGCCTATGAATGCGGAAGAATAGGTGGCACGTTACCAACGGTTCTCAACGCGGCAAATGAAGTCATGGTGGATCGTTTTCTTAAGGGAGAAATTGCCTTCTTCCAATTAGAACATGCAATAGAAGAAGTGCTTGAAAAACATCACTCCGTTTCCAATCCCGGATTAGAAGAAATCTGGGAAGCAGACCAGTGGGCTAGATATGAGGCAAGTCTTGTAACATTCGAATAGACCCTAGAAAGGTGGGTTCACATGTTTGAGGTCTTATCCATTGTGCTTGTATTTGGTGCCTTAGTTTTCTTTCATGAACTTGGACATTTGATTTTTGCTAAACGGGCGGGTATTCTCTGTAGGGAATTTGCTCTTGGTATGGGACCGAAGCTATTCTCGTTTAAAAAAGGAGAGACCACCTATACCCTTCGCCTCTTTCCTATTGGAGGATTTGTGCGAATGGCTGGAGAAGACCCTGAGGTTGTTAAAATCAATCCTGGACAAGAGATCGGTATTATTATAGAGAACAACCAAATAACGAAAATGGTCACTGATCAAACGGAAAATTATCCAAAAGCTGAGGTCGTTTCCGTTGAATCCATAGATCTTGATAAAAAGCTTGTATTAGAAGCCTATCAGAATGGAGACATTCAGAAGTGGTCTATTCATCCTGGTGCACTTGTGATTCAAAATGGACAAGAAATTCAAATTGCCCCATGGGATCGTCAGTTTGGTAGCAAAACGATTAGCCAAAGAGCCTTAGCGATTGTCGCAGGACCTGTAGCCAATTTCGTATTGGCTTTTGTTCTTCTAACTGTGATGGCCTTGTCTTATGGTACACCGACTAATGATCCTGTTCTTGGGAAAATTGCTGAAAATGGCCCAGCGCAAAAGGCAGGACTTCAAGAGGGCGACCGAATCTTGAAAATTGAAAATCAAGACGTAGGGTCATGGACTCAGATCGTGGATATTGTCAGTCATTCACCCGAGAAGAAATTAACATTTTTTATTGAAAGAAACCGTGAGCAATATTCGATTTCA
Source organism: Bacillota bacterium (assembly GCA_035254305.1). GTDB lineage: Bacteria > Bacillota > Bacilli > Aneurinibacillales > RAOX-1 > DATFAS01. The sequence goes on along the minus strand of DATFAS010000192.1, from coordinate 35,916 downwards.
CTTGTGACAGACAAGGTTGAAAATGTTGGGAAGGTAGGTGTCTATCCTCCATTAAGCCGTAGCCCAATGCCTTCGCTTAAATACGGTGCAGAAACAACTTGGCAGTTTTCAACTTTAATATTTAAAGGTTTAGGCATGCTCGTGACCGGTAAAGTAGCGATGGATGAACTTTCAGGGCCAGTAGGAATCTTCAATTATACCTATGAGGCTGCTGAAAAAGGTGTTGCTATTTTGCTGAAGTGGTCCGCCATCCTAAGTGTAAACTTAGGGATCATGAACCTTCTTCCATTACCTGCATTAGATGGAGGAAGATTAGTTTTCTTATTAGTCGAGGCCCTTCGTGGTAGACCCATTGATCCACAAAAAGAGGGTATGGTTCACTTTCTTGGTTTTGCTTTCTTAATGCTGCTTATCCTTGTGATAACCTGGAATGATATTCAACGATTTTTCTTTTAAATGATTTGAGGAGGTTGAAGGTTTTGCGTCAATCCAATTTATTTCTTCCTACTCTGCGTGAAGTTCCTGCAGAGGCGGAAATTGCTAGTCATAAATATATGCTAAGGGCTGGGATGATTCGTCAGCTTGTATCAGGAGTATACTCTTATCTTCCACTTGGATATCGTGTTATTCGTAAAGTCACACAGATCGTCCGGGAAGAGATGGATCGGTCTGGAGCCCAGGAAATTTCCATGCCTGCGATTCAACCTGCTGAGCTTTGGCAAGAGACAGGTAGATGGGATGCTTATGGCCCTGAGTTGATGAGATTAAGAGATCGCCATGATCGTGGCTTCGTTTTAGGTCCTACCCATGAAGAGGTAGTCACAAGTATTGCTAGAGATGGGATTAATTCTTATAAGAAGCTTCCTGTTAATCTATATCAAATTCAAACCAAATATCGTGATGAAGTAAGACCACGTTTTGGAGTGATTCGATCAAGGGAATTTATTATGAAAGATGCTTATTCCTTCGACACTACAAGAGAGGGATTAGATCGTAGTTATCAATCTATGTATGATGCATATCATAGAATTTTCTCTCGTTGTGGACTTAATTTCCGTGCGGTAGAAGCAGATGCAGGTGCAATTGGTGGTAAAGGTACACACGAGTTCATGGCATTATCAGATATCGGAGAAGATACGATTGCCTATTGTGATACTTGTAATTATGCAGCAAATCTTGAGAAGGCTACTGTTGTTTATCGTGGACAAGCTAGTGGGGAACAACCCCTTTCTTTGGAAAAGGTTCATACCCCAGGAGTAAAATCGATCGAACAACTGGTGAATTTCCTAGCTATTCCTGCAGATCAAATGATCAAATCATTACTCTTTAAGCTTGATCAGCAATTTGTACTCGCCTTAATTCGAGGGGATCATGAATTAAACGATATTAAGCTGAAGAATTTGTTTGATGCAAATGTGATTCAAATGGCAACGGAAGAAGAAGTAACAGCAGTTCTAGGTGCTCCTGTAGGATTTATGGGTCCTATTCATCTTGAAGGTAAAAAGGTTACTGTTGTTGCTGATCATGCGGTTAAAGATATGGTTAATGCCGTAGTTGGTGCTGGAGAAAGTGACTACCATTTCATTCATGCTACTCCTGGCAAGGATTTCACAGTTAGTGAGTATTCAGATTTACGTAATATTGCTGAAGGTGATGCTTGTCCAGAATGTGGAGGTAACATTCAATTCGCCAGAGGAATTGAAGTGGGCCATGTATTTAAGCTCGGTACTAGATACAGTGAGAAAATGCGTGCAACGTTCTTAGACGAAAATGGTAAAGAACAGCCGATGATCATGGGTTGTTACGGGATAGGTGTATCTAGAACGGTTGCTGCAGTGGTTGAACAAAATAATGATGAGGATGGAATTATTTGGCCACTTAGCATTGCCCCTTATCACATTCATGTGATTGCGGTGAATGTGAAATCAGATGAACAGCGTGAGCTTGCTGAACGCATTTATGAAACATTAACAAATCAAGGTTACGAGGTTCTTCTTGATGATCGTGCTGAGCGTGCAGGGGTTAAATTTAAGGATGCGGATCTAATTGGTTTACCTGTGCGTATTACCGTAGGAAACAAGGCCAGTGAAGGCATTGTAGAATGTAAAGTACGAAAAACAAAGGAAACAAGCGAAATTTCAGTTGACCAAATACTTCCGTATTTGAAAGAAACGCTATCCAAGCTATAATAAAATAGGAATAGATCGATGGGTTCCATTCGTAGTGGAACTCATCTTGTATTTTAGGGGAAGGCTGTCACCAGCGTCATCAATGCTTCTGAACTACGTGGAATAGACCACTTGTCAGATGCAATCGTTACCCTCGAAAAGGGGTCAAGGCCTTGGTGCCAGCCGAGTTTTTCAGGTCATGCTTTAAGCTTACTTCCCGTAGAATAATTTTGAATTCGAGAAAAGGAGGTTGGGTATGCAGCAATCGATTGAACAAAAGGAACGTTTTCAACTTCTTTTGCGACAGACTGACATCCCGGAAGAGTTCTGTAATCAGTATTTTACAGAGGGGAGTATTGAAAGATTAGAATTAAGTAGGAAAAACAAACAATGGACATTCTATGTTCGATTACAAGAAATGTTACCATGTTCAGTTTATCGTGCGTTTATTCAACGCTTGACCACGTCTTTCGCCCATCTAGCAATAGTAGAGTGCTATATTTCCTATGAAAGTCAATTGGACTTACCCAACTTTATTACGGAATATTGGGATTACTTAATTGAGCAATTAACTTCACAAACCTCATCACAGGGAACGTTAAGGGAAGTACAACCAACTGTTGAGGGAATTAAGGTGATCATACCTGTAGGCAATGAAATAGCATTGAATATGATGAAGAAAAAGGAACTTGATCGTTTATTGATTCATCATATTCATAAAATATCAGGTGCCACGATTCAGATAGACTTTAAAGTGGAAGAATCAGCTGAGGAATATCTTGCCTTCATCGAACAAAGAATGCAAGAGGATCGAACACTTGCTATGGATGCATTAATTGAGAAAGAAAAAGAAAATCCCGTTGAACTTGCAGAAGCCAAACAAGAATTTTTAATCGGATATAAAATACAAGATGAACCAGTACCGCTAACTCAAATTGTTGAAGAGGAAAAAAGGATAACGGTTCAAGGGCAGGTCTTCTCGACTGAAATTCGTGATCTAAAAAGTGGTAGATCTCTACTAACCTTCCGAATAACAGATTATACAGAATCTATTTCTGTGAAGGTTTTCTCTCGTGATAAAGAAGACATTCCGATGCTTCAATCTGTTAAGGAAGGAATGTGGGTGAAGGTAAGAGGTGGAGTTCAATATGACCAATATGCTAGAGAACTCTTGTTGAATGCCAATGATATTAATGAAATCAAGGTGAAAACAAGGGAAGATACGGCAGAGGAAAAAAGAATTGAACTACACTTACATACGCCAATGAGCACCATGGATGCGGTCACTCCCGTAAAAAAATTAGTTGCCCAAGCAGCGAAGTGGGGTCATCCGGCTATTGCCATCACTGATCATGGTGGGGTGCAGAGTTTCCCGGAAGCGTTCAGTGCAGGGCAAAAGGCTGGAATTAAGATCATTTATGGGGTAGAAGCCAATATTGTCGATGATGGGGTTCCTATAGTTCACAATCCTGTGGAACATCACCTAAAAGATGTGACTTATATTGTTTTCGATATTGAGACAACGGGTCTTTCTGTTGTTTATAACAAAATTATTGAACTTGCCGCAGTTAAGATGGTGAATGGGGAAATTATTGAGAGATTCGAGAGATTTGCTGTCCCTCATGAGCCTTTAACGAAAACAATTATAGAGTTAACGGGGATCACCGATGATATGTTAGTTGGTGCACCAGAGGTTGATGAAGTCCTTCGGGAATTTAGAGAATTTGTGGGTGATGGTGTACTTGTTGCCCATAATGCAAGATTTGATACTGGGTTTATCAATGAAGGGTACCGAAAGATCGGTGAAGGAGAGCTTCCTAACCCCGTTATCGATACACTTGAATTAGCACGTTTCCTACTTCCTGAATTGAAGAATCACCGACTAAATAATATTTGCGATAAACTCGGTGTTGAATTGGTTAGTCATCACAGGGCGGTATATGATGCGGAAGCAACAGGGAATATGCTCTGGAAATTAATTTTGATGCTAGAACAACGAGATATTACTCAGCTAGCTCGGCTTAATGAATATAAAGGTGGAGGGGATTGGGCAAGGCAAAGACCATTCCATGTTATATTGCTAGCCAAAAATCAGCAAGGTTTACGTAATCTCTATATTTTAGTTTCGAAAGCACACACACAATATCTTCAAAGAGTTCCTCGAATTCCGCGAAGTTTACTTATGGCTCATAGGGATGGCCTGATCATTGGTTCAGGTTGTGAACGTGGAGAGCTCTTCGAGACGGTAATGCAAAAGCCTATTGAAGAAGCCGAAGAGGTAGCTAAATTCTATGATTATTTAGAAATTCAACCAACCTATTATAATAAGCATTTGATAGAAAGAGAGCTAGTCAAGGATGAAGCAGCCTTAAGAGGGATTAACCAAAAAATTCTTGAATTAGGCCATAAATTAGGAAAGCCAGTTGTTGCTACAGGAAATGTCCATTATCTTGAACCACATGAAAAGATTTATCGTCAAATTCTTGTACGTGGCATGGGTGGAGCAAGTATGCTAAATCCTGATAAATTGCCAGATGCCCATTTTCCAACCACAAACGAATTTCTGCAGGAATTTAGCTACTTGGGGGAAGAAGGGACTAAGGAAGTCGTTGTTGTTGGACCTGGGAAGGTAAGTGAGTGGATTGAGGAAGTAAAACCTATTCCTGATAAATTATATACTCCTGTCATTGATGGGGCGAATGATGAAATCAAGAATATGAGCTATGAACGGGCAAAAAGTTTGTATGGAGAGCCCCTCCCAGAAATCGTTGAAAAAAGACTAGAAAAGGAATTAAATAGTATCATCGGTCATGGATTTGCCGTGATCTACTTAATTTCTCAGAAGCTTGTGCTTAAGTCGAATATTGATGGCTACTTAGTTGGTTCCAGGGGATCGGTAGGATCATCCTTTGTTGCAACTATGACGGGAATCACGGAGGTCAATCCATTACCCCCTCATTATGCGTGCCCAAGCTGTAAGCATTCAGAGTTTATCGAGGATGGATCGGTTGCCTCGGGGTATGATTTGCCCGATAAACAGTGTCCACAATGCGCAACACCTTATAAAAAGGATGGACATGACATACCATTTGAAACCTTCTTAGGCTTTAAGGGAGATAAGGTTCCCGATATTGACTTAAACTTCTCCGGCGAATATCAGCCAAGAGCGCATAAATATACCCAAGAGCTCTTTGGGGTGGATAATGTTTTCCGTGCAGGAACGATTGGTACTGTTGCTGATAAAACCGCTTATGGATTTGTGAAAAAGTACGAAGAAGAGAAGGGCTTACATCTCAAAAATACGGAAATTCTTCGTCTAGCATCGGGATGTACAGGGGTAAAACGAACAACGGGTCAGCATCCCGGGGGAATTATTGTTGTTCCAGATTACACGGATATTTATGATTTTTGTCCTATTCAGTTTCCGGCTGATGATAAAAATTCGGAATGGAGAACGACGCACTTTGATTTTCATTCAATCCATGATAATCTTCTGAAATTAGATATTCTGGGTCATGACGATCCGACCGTGATTCGAATGCTTCAGGATTTAACTGGACTTGATCCAAAGGACATTCCAACAGATGATAAACGAGTAATGGGTTTATTTAGCAGTACGGAATCCTTAGGGATCACGCAAGAACAGATTGGAACCAACCTAGGAACATTAGGAATTCCGGAATTCGGGACTAAGTTTGTGCGTCAGATGTTAGAAGATACAAAACCGTCAACTTTTGCAGAATTAGTGCAAATATCAGGGTTGTCTCATGGGACGGATGTCTGGCTAAACAATGCCCAAGAGCTTATTCGCAAAGGAACCTGCACGCTTAAGGATGTTATAGGATGTCGTGACGATATCATGGTATACCTAATGTATAAAGGCTTAGATCCAAGCTTAGCATTTAAAATTATGGAAAATGTGCGTAAAGGGAAAGGTCTGACTCCGGACATGGAGGAAGAAATGAAACAAAACAATGTACCTGATTGGTATATTTGGTCTTGTAAACAAATCAAGTATATGTTCCCTAAGGCACACGCTACCGCTTATGTATTAATGGCTGTTCGCATCGCTTACTTTAAGGTCTATTATCCTATTGAGTATTATGCGACATATTTTACCGTTCGTGCAGACGACTTCGACATTCCTTTGATGATTAAAGGAAGTACAGCTATTCGAGAAAAAATTGAGGAAATAGAAAGAAAAGGAAATGATGCGGCACCAAAGGAAAAAAGCTTACTTACTGTACTTGAGATTTCCCTAGAAATGTGTGAACGTGGATTCCACTTTAAGAATATTGATCTCTATCGTTCAGATGCTATGAAGTTTATTGTCGATGACAAAGGATTAATCCCACCATTCAACGCATTGCCAGGTGTTGGGACAAATGCTGCCATCAATATTGCTCAAGCACGAGAAGGCGGAGAATTCTTATCGATAGAAGATCTTCAACAACGATCAAAGGTATCAAAGACAGTTCTTGAGTTTCTTGAGGAACAGGGATGTCTAAAAGGATTACCAGAATCTAATCAATTATCCCTATTTTAACCATTTACCATTAGCCCACTGTGTTGCTAGTAAAATAGGGTTATGGTATAATCATTTTGGAAATACTTAAGGATACGTGAGTACTTTTAAGAGTGGGGAGACCCACTCTTTCGTTTTACACTAATGGTTGGGTGCCTTATCCCTTCATACATATCTCGTGCCTATCGGTATTGTACGAATAAACGAATAAACCATGAAGGCCAAAGGAGGTCACTTAGATGGGGTCCAATGTGACAGAAGTTGTTGAGGGGCTTGTTACCCCCATCCTAGAAGAAAAAAATCTTGAATTAGTTGATGTTGAGTTCGTTAAAGAAGGAAACAACTGGTTTCTTCGTGTTTATATTGATAAAGAAGAAGGCATTGACATTGAGGATTGTGGGAACGTTAGTGAATTATTAAGCAAGCGGCTTGATGAAGTTGATCCTATTACGAATGCTTATTTTTTAGAGGTTTCGTCACCTGGAATCGAACGACCACTGAAAAAACCAAAGGATTACATATGGGCAAAAGGAAAGAAGGTTATGATCAAAACCTCCGTGCCTATTGATGAAATGAAGGTTTTCGAGGGTACGCTTACGGAATTTGACGGTGCTTGCCTTACGGTGCAAGAGAGCCAGAAGTCCTATCAAATTCAGCTTGATCAAGTGGAGAGTGCACGTCTCTCGATTGAATTTTAACTGGTTATTTATCAAAGATCGAATAGGTGTCATTGAACGAGGAGGTAAAAGTGCGTGAATACGGATTTTATTGATGCATTAACTGAAATAGAAAGGGAGAAAGGAATTGATAAGGAAGTTTTAATAGATGCCATAGAGGCTGCGTTGATTTCCGGATATAAAAGAAATTTCAATTCCGCCCAAAATGTTAGAGTTGATGTCAACCGGGATACGGGGCAAGTAAAGGTATATGCTCGCAAGACCGTTGTCGAGGAAGTGCTTGATCCACGCCTAGAAATTTCAATAGATGCAGCTCAAGAAATTGATCCGAATTATCAATTAGATGATATTGTTGAGATTGAAGTTACCCCTAGGGATTTTGGACGGATTGCAGCTCAGACAGCTAAACAGGTTGTTACACAGAGGATTCGTGAAGCTGAACGAGGCATTATATACAGTGAATTTATTGATCGGGAAGATGATATCATTGCTGGAATCGTGCAGCGTCAGGATGCCCGTAATTATTACATCGATTTAGGCAAGGTAGAAGCCATTATGCCAATCAATGAAAAAATGCCGGGTGAAAATTTTATTCAAGGTGATCGTTTGAAAGCCTATATTACTAAGGTGGAAAAAACGACGAAAGGCCCACAAATCTTTGTTTCTAGAACACATCCGGGTCTTTTAAAAAGACTATTTGAGCTAGAAGTTCCGGAAATTTATGATGGGGTTGTTGAAATTAAATCCGTGGCTCGTGAAGCAGGGGATCGTTCTAAAATTTCTGTTCATTCCATCGATCCAAATGTTGATCCCGTTGGTGCATGTGTGGGGCCGAAAGGAATTCGAGTACAAACCATCGTAAATGAATTACGAGGAGAAAAAATTGATATTGTGAAATGGTCGGAGGACCCGAAGGTTTATGTTGCTAATGCACTGAGCCCTTCTAAGGTGTTAACTGTTGATGTTGTAGAAGAGGAAAAAATGACCCGAGTGGTTGTTCCTGATTATCAATTATCGTTAGCTATAGGGAAACGAGGGCAGAATGCTCGCCTTGCGGCAAAACTAACAGGCTGGAAGATTGATATAAAGAGTGAAACCCAAGCTAAAAAAGATGGCTATGATTTACCTGATATGGATCAGCAGGAAGATTCGCCTGGGGAAACTAGCCTGAATGAATAGGGGGGAACCCTCAAATGAAGCAGAAAAAAATACCTATGCGAAAATGCGTAGCCTGCCAGGAGATGACCCCAAAGAAAGAACTAATACGGGTTGTGCGTAACCCTGATGGGGATGTCAAGATTGATCCTACCGGTAAGGCTTCTGGTCGTGGGGCCTATCTGTGCAGGAAGGAATCTTGTTTCATCTTAGCAAGAAAAAGGAAAGCACTTGATCGGTCATTAGAGGTAACTATTTCAGATGAGGTTTATCAACGTCTAGAAACAGACCTAACAGGGATGAGAGCTACGTGACTAAAGTTGAACAATTTCTAGGACTTGCGGCCAAAGCACGCAAGATTGTTACAGGTGAAGAGCTTGTAGTCAAAGCAGTTGCTTCTAAGCAAATTCAATTAGTTATCTTGGCTGTTGATGCCTCTGATAATACGAAGAAGAAGCTTATGGATAAATGTAAAACATATGACACCCCTTTTCGTTTGTATGCAGACAGATATCGTCTTGGGCACTGTATTGGAAAAGAACAAAGGGTTGTTATAGGAATTAAGGATTCTGGATTTGCCCGGGAACTGCTAATGCATATTGATAACGAAGACAAGGGGGTAACGTATGAGTAAATTAAGAGTATACGAATACGCCAAACAGTTGAATATTTCAAGTAAAGAACTTATTGCTATACTCAAAAAGGTAAATGTAGAAGTGGCAAACCATATGAGCACCATGGAAAATGATGCTGTAGCAAAGGTTGACCAATATTTAAAAAGCCTAAAAGGTGAATCAAAAAATGAACCGGTTAATGTGGCGCAGACTCCCAAAGGTAACGCACACCAAGGAGAGCAAGCAAAACCTGCACAAGGTAATCGTGAGGAGACAGGTCGCAACCTGAAGCCAAATCAATCGAATAACCAAGGTAGTGCATCCAATAATCCGGCCAAGGATCGCCCACGACCTAATCATGCCGTTCATAATAATCAACAGAAAAAATCATCCAATCAGCACGTAGCTAACAACAAACCATTAAATGGTGAGAAGGAAAAGAGAGGGAATTTGGTGGAGAACAATACACAATCGAATAATGTTAAACCCCTGACTACTGACGAAAACTATGAATCACGCGGGAAGACACGTGTTAAGTCTAAGGGAAATCCCAAGCGTTTCGATGACAATAAAAACTCTGTAGATTTCAGCAATAAGCTAAAATCGAAAAAGGGAAGTTTCCCTGAACCAAGGGCACCTAAACAACTACCAGATAAAATTGTATTCACAGAAAGCTTAACAGTTGGAGAACTTGCAAAAAAGTTACACAAAGAACCTTCAGAAATTATTAAAAAGCTTCTTTTCCTAGGTACTATGGCCAATATCAATCAGGAGTTGGACGCAGATACAATCACATTGATTGCCTCTGAATATGGGGTAGAAGTGGAAGAAAAGATTCTTATTAATGAATTAGAGTTTGAAACGATTGAAGAGAATGATGATCCTTCCACTTTACAGGAACGTCCCCCAGTTGTAACGATCATGGGTCACGTTGACCACGGGAAAACAACTTTACTTGATGCCATTAGACAATCAAGCGTAGTTTCCTCTGAAGCAGGTGGAATTACTCAGCATATTGGGGCTTATCAGGTTGAAATTAACAATAAAAAGATTTCATTCCTAGATACACCAGGTCACGCTGCCTTTACTACCATGCGTGCACGTGGAGCAAAGGTAACAGATATCACTATTCTTGTGGTTGCAGCAGATGATGGTGTGATGCCACAAACAGTAGAAGCGATTAATCACGCAAAAGCGGCTCAAGTTCCAATTATTGTTGCAGTAAACAAGATTGATAAGCCAGATGCCAACCCAGAACGCGTCATGCAGGAATTAACTGAGCATGGCCTCGTATCTGAAGCATGGGGCGGAGAAACGATCTTTGTTAATGTATCTGCAAAGATGAAGCAGGGATTAGATGAGTTGCTCGAAATGATTCTGCTTGTATCTGAGGTTCAGGAATTCAAAGCTAACCCGAATAAGCGTGCTCGTGGCTCCGTAATTGAAGCAGAATTAGATCGCGGTCGTGGACCTGTCGCCACTGTACTTGTGCAGCACGGAACTCTTCATGTAGGAGACCCTATTGTTGTTGGAAGTACATTCGGTAAAGTACGTGCCATGGTTAATGATAAAGGGCGCAGAATTAAAGAGGCTGGTCCTTCTACTCCTGTAGAAATTACTGGTTTGAATGATGTGCCACAAGCAGGAGATCAGTTTATGGTCTTCGAAGATGAGAAGAAAGCCCGTTCTATTGGTGAGAAAAGAGCAGTTAAGCGTCGTGAGACAGAGCTTCGAGCTTCAGCCCGTGTTTCATTGGATGATCTATTTAACCAGATCAAAGAGGGCGAAATAAAGGAAGTTAATGTCATTATTAAGGGCGACGTACAAGGTTCTGTAGAGGCTCTACGTGGATCATTAGAGAAAATTGATGTAGAAGGGGCACGTGTTCGCATTATTCACTCCGGCGTTGGTGCGATTTCGGAATCGGATGTTATTCTAGCGTCTGCTTCTAATGCTATTATTATTGGCTTTAATGTTCGCCCTGATGTAAATGCAAAGGCAATTGCTGAACAGCAAAAAGTGGATATTCGTTTACATCGGATTATTTATAAGGTGATGGAAGAAATAGAGGCTGCCATGAAAGGGCTTCTTGAACCGGTTTATCAGGAAAAAATTATCGGGCAAGCTGAGGTTCGACAAGTCTTTAAAGTTTCTAAAGTGGGGAATATTGCAGGAAGCTACGTTATAGATGGAAAGATTACCCGTGATTCAGGTGTACGTGTTATTCGTGATGGTGTAGTTATTTTCGAAGGAAAGCTAGATACTTTAAAACGATTTAAAGATGATGTGAAGGAAGTTGCACAAGGTTATGAGTGTGGAATAACGATCGAGAAGTACAATGATATCCGTGAGGGCGATATAGTCGAGGCCTTCATTATGGAAGAGATTCCAGCTTAAAACCTAGCTACATCTGTGCTAGATGATACACCAACAAATACTTAGGGATTGCCCTAAGCATTGTAGAGTAAAATAAAGAAGAAAAATATCTGCGACCAGAGGGTACTGGTGGCAGATATTTTCTAACTAAAAGTATAAGCTGAAAAAAGAGCCGTAAAGGCTTTCAAAAAAGGTGATGGCCATGAGTAAAGTACGTGTTAGCCGTATTGGTGAACAGATGAAAAAAGAATTAAGCCAGATTATTCAACGAGAAATTAAAGATCCCCGTATTGGATTTGTTACTGTAACGGGTGTGGAAGTTACAGGAGATCTACAGCAGGCGAAGGTATTCATCAGTGTTATGGGCAAAGAGGAGCAGAGAGAAAATTCAATGGCTGCACTACAGAAGGCCAAAGGCTTTATTCGATCTGAGCTTGGGAAAAGAATTCAACTCCGCCATACACCTGAACTTATATTTAAAATTGATGAATCGATTGAATATGGAAGCAAAATTGAAACGCTTCTAAACGATATCAAAAAGGATGCGGAGTAATGAACCATAAACAAGCACTAGCTGCGGCTGGTCGTTTCCTCAAGGAAAACGACCATTTTCTTGTTATTAACCATGTTAGCCCTGATGGAGATGCCACGGGTTCTCTGCTTGCAATGGGATACATACTTAAGACACTTGGTAAATCCTTTACACTTGTCAATGAGGGAGAAACTCCTAAGAAATTCTTAACTGGGGAATTAGGAAATCAAGTTCAAAATCTTACTGCGCATCCACTTGAGCAGAAATACAATTATGCCATTGCACTAGATTGTGGAGATTACAAACGTTTAGGGAAAAGTGCAGAGTATCTTGCGGAGAACGCAGAACTCTTAAATATTGACCATCATCCAACCAATGATTTGTTTGGACAGGTTAATCTTGTTCGTACGGATGCTTGTGCAACCTGTGAGATTTTATATGATTTGGTGATTGAACTGGGAATTTCACTTACTGTCTCTTTGGCTAATAATTTGTATATGGGAATTCTGACCGATACAGGTGGTTTTCGTTACTCGAATACGAATTCTGAAGTTATGAGAAAGGCAGCAGATCTTCTCAGCCATGGGGTTAAACCTGCAGAAATTGCAGAACGTTGTTTAGAGACGATTAGCTCTACCTACATCCGACTATTACAGCTTGTTTTACCTACATTGGAGTTGTCTTCTGATGGAAAGGTTGCTAAATTAACCATTACACAAGAAATGGTGGAAAGCTCCGGAGCAAGCTCTGAAGATATGGAAGGTATTGTGAATTACGCCCGAAATATTGAGGGGGTTGAAGTTGGCATTCTACTTAAACAGGTTGATCATGATCTCGTGAAGATGAGTCTTAGATCGCGACAGGAAGTGGATGTATCCGCCATAGCGAAGGCTCTTGGCGGAGGAGGACATGCAAGGGCTGCTGGATGCTCCTTTAGAGGGAGTCTTGAAGAAGCGGGAGCAGCTCTAGAGCAAAAACTTAAGGAAGCTTGGAATGATCATAAATGAGTGAACTAAAGGGTATTCTTCCACTATTGAAACCAGCAGGATTTACTTCCCATGATTGTGTGAACAAGATTCGCAGGATTTTAAGAACAAAACGGGTAGGACATACGGGAACATTGGATCCATCCGTTACGGGAGTCTTGCCTATATGCATTGGACAGGCTACACGTGTTGTTGAATATATTCAAGATTTACCTAAGGAATATCATGCAACAATTCAAATTGGAAGATCGACGACAACGGAAGATGCCGATGGAGAGTTGATAGAAGAACAAGCGGTATCTCCAACATTCACAGAGGAACAAGTAAGAGCAATGGTGATGAAATTTGTTGGGGAGATTGAGCAAGTTCCTCCTATGTATTCGGCTATTAAGATCAATGGTGTTAGGCTTTATGAATTAGCAAGAGAAGGAAAAGAGGTAGAACGTAAAGCAAGGAAGGTTACGATCTATAGCATTGAGATTGAAGCTATGTCACTTGAACAACCCTTTCCAGAAGTAACCTTTCGAGTTAGGTGTTCTAAGGGAACTTATGTGAGAACATTATGTGTGGATATAGGGAAGGAACTTGGATACCCAGCCCATATGAAATATCTCCAGAGAATTGCGAGTGGTCCTTTTCAATTGAAAGATTGTTTAACGTTTGAAGAGCTTGAAAAGGCCGTTACGGAAGGAAAAGTGCAAGGCTTCTTGAGGCCAATAGATGAAGGATTGCTCCATTACCCTGATTATACCGTTAATCATGAGGAAGCTCTCGATGTCTTTAATGGCAAACGACTCAAAATAGAAAAAGACCTAGAAGAGGGAATCCTTCTCCGTATATATGGAACCGATCAAAATTTTATCGCCCTATATCGAACTTACCTCTATAATGGAGTTGTCTGGGGGAAGCCAGAGAAGGTTTTTCACTAGGGAGGGGAAAAAGAGATGATCATTAAGCATTTGCAATATCCACTACATAACGAAACGTTTCAACCATGTTCACTTGCCATTGGATATTTTGATGGGATCCATAGGGGGCATAGAAGAGTGATTCAGCGAGCTGTAGATGTAGCTAAAGAACGGGAGTTAGCTTCTGCAGTCATGACATTTCATCCACACCCCCGCGAGATACTTGGACAAAGTGGTTTTACGAATTACCTCACACCGTTAGAGGCCAAGCTTGAAGTTCTGAGTGGATTTGGTATTGATATTGTTTATGTGATTCACTTTGATATTGCTTTCTCTTCTATTTATCCTGAAGATTTTATTGATGAATTTCTAATCCCATTGCAGGCAAGACATATTGTAGTTGGATTTGATTATACTTTTGGCTACAAAGGGAAGGGAACAGCCTTTACGTTAAAAGAGCATAGTAACCAACGCTATGATCTTGAAGTAATTTCACCGATTACTCGATATGGAGAAAAGATTAGTAGTACAGTGATCCGTGAGTATCTATACGGAGGGAAGATAGAAGAGGCAAATGATTTCTTAGGTAGGCCCTATAGTATAAGTGGACTCGTCGTTCATGGTGAAAAAAGAGGTCGCCAAATTGGATTTCCTACAGCCAATTTAAAACCTAAGAACCCCTATTTAATTCCCCGAACAGGTGTATACGGGGTGAGAGTAAAAATCCAGGACAAGAGCTATTACGGTGTGATGAACATCGGGATTAATCCTACTTTTGAACAAGAGAGAAAGGAAAAAAGCCTCGAAGTTCATATTTTCGATTTTCATGACGAGATTTATGATCAAGAAATCCTCGTAGAATTTCTTTTCTTTATTCGTGTGGAGCAAAAGTTTGCTGGTGTAGAGCAATTAGTAAGGCAAATTCAAAGTGATGTCCAATGTGTTAGAGAAAAGCTAAGCAAATTGGTCTAAATAGTAGCTCTAAAACATATTTTTAATAATAGCCTTTAGAATTTATTTTACTCGTCCATCAACATATGTTATACTACTCATGGTAATTTCATTAAGGCTAAAGCGAAACACTCCTCGTTATATCGTTCTTTTAACTTTTTTAGTTATGGGGATATTTTATGTAATATGACAGGAAGGGAGCTGCTAGCATGAAATTACCTCAGGCCGAAGGAAATGATCGACGTTTAAGTGAACTATGCCAGGATGTTGCTACCATATGCTGTAGTTCTGAATTTAAGAAACTTCATAAGGAAATTTCGAAGATCTACCGGAGAAACGGATTGACAGATGCCAATAGGTTGGCCTTTCAAGACTCATTGTTTTCCATTTATCTTGAACAGGTGTATACTGAGGTTAAGGAAGAAATTCCTTATCCATAAGCGATGCATGTGATCATAACTTCACATGTAAAGCAAAGATTAAAGGAAAATAGACAACATGGGATATCCATCCAGGATATCATTCGCGCAGCAAAGTCCATACCAGGGACTGTACCCGTTGCAACCCGGTTTCGTGGTTTTCTAGCAGGTAGTGGTAGAATGTTCGACATTGTAGGCAAGGATATTGCACAGGGACGATTGGTCATTACTGTGATCGGTAAGTAAACCATAGCGTGGAGAATCGAGTCACCGACGATTTATCTAGGCTACTGGCGATTATAAAGGAGGTGAAAAGGATGGCTTTAACACAAGAACGTAAGCAACAGTTAATCGAAGAATATCGTGTACATGAATCTGATACAGGTTCTCCAGAAGTACAGATCGCTATCCTTACGGAGAAGATTAACTATTTGAATGACCATTTGCGTACACACAAGAAAGATCACCACTCTCGTCGTGGTCTTTTGAAGATGGTAGGTCAACGTCGTAACCTATTGAACTACCTTAAGAATGTTGATATCACTCGCTACCGTGAGCTTATCAACAAACTTGGTTTACGTCGATAGAAATAAGCGGGGGATTCCCCGCTTTTTCTGTTGTCTTTAAGTGTTGCAAAATTTATCATTTCAACCACAAAATGGTTAAAGTTTCATTTGTATCTTTTAAATTTCGTTTTGCAGGAAATAATAGTAAGACGGCGAAATCTAAATTTCATGAAGGGAGGCAAAAGACGTATGGAAGTTTTTAAATATGAATTAGGTGGTAGAGAGCTTACTATTGAATATGGTAAGGTAGCAAAACAAGCCAATGCAGCTGTTATGGTCCGTTATGGAGAAACCGTTGTATTATCAACTGTTACAGCCTCTAACCAGCCTTCATCCTTGGACTTTTTTCCATTAACTGTGAATTATGAAGAACGACTTTATGCCGTAGGTAAAATTCCAGGGGGATTTATTAAGAGAGAAGGAAGGCCGAGTGAAAAGGCAATATTAGCCAGTCGATTAATTGACCGTCCCATTCGACCATTATTCCCAGATGGATTCCGTAATGAAGTACAGATTGTCAATATTGTCATGTCAGTTGATCAAGATTGTTCCACTGAAGTTGCCGCAATGATTGGAACATCCGCAGCGTTATCCATATCTGATATTCCTTTCAATGGTCCTATTGGTGGCGTAGTTGTCGGTCGTATTAACGGTAATTTCGTGGTCAACCCTTCTGTTGCCGAGCAAGGAGAGAGTGATATTCATCTCGTTGTTGCTGGTACGAAGGATGCAATCAATATGGTGGAAGCTGGGGCAAATGAAGTTCCTGAAGAGGTTATGCTTGAAGCCATTATGTTTGGGCATGACCAAATTCGTGCGATCGTAGGCTTCATTGAAGACATTCAGGCCAAAATTGGAAAAGAGAAGATGGAAATCAGTCTTCATCAAGTGGATGCTGAAATCGATCAAGCTGTACGTGCATATGCACATAGCCGCCTTGTTGAAGCCGTTAAAATTGAAGAGAAGCATGCTAGACAAGAGGCAATTGATGCAATTAGTGATGAAGCTAAAGCGCATTTTACAGAGGTTTTCCCTAATGGACAAGCTGATATTTCTGAGAGCTTATATAATATCGTTAAGGAAGAGGTTCGCCGTTTAATTACGCATGATAAGGTAAGACCGGATGGAAGAAAAATTAATGAAATTCGTCCAATCTCTTGCGAAGTTAACCTCCTTCCACGTACGCATGGTTCAGGATTGTTTACTCGTGGGCAAACACAGGCTTTAAGTATTTGTACCCTTGGTGCACTTGGGGATGTTCAAATCTTAGATGGACTCGGAGTAGAGGAATCTAAACGATTTATGCATCATTACAATTTCCCGCCATTCAGTGTGGGGGAAGCTAGACCGTTACGCCCACCTGGTAGAAGAGAGATTGGACATGGTGCTTTAGGTGAAAGAGCACTTGAACCTGTTATCCCTTCTGAGGAGGTCTTCCCATATACCATTCGCCTTGTGTCAGAGGTACTTGAATCCAATGGATCCACATCTCAAGCTAGTATTTGTGCAAGTACACTTGCCATGATGGATGCAGGGGTTCCATTAAAGGCACCTGTTGCAGGTATTGCTATGGGATTGGTTAAATCCGGTGAACATGTTACCGTGCTAACAGATATTCAAGGGATGGAAGACCATCTTGGGGATATGGACTTTAAGGTAGCCGGAACTAGCCAAGGGGTAACTGCTCTGCAGATGGATATCAAAATCGAAGGAATTGACCGAAATATCCTTGAGCAGGCTCTAAAGCAGGCGAAGGAAGGTCGTATGTTCATTTTGAATCGGATGCTCGAAACACTTTCTGAACATAGAGCTAACCTGTCTAAATATGCACCTAAAATTACCACTTTACGGATTAATCCAGATAAAATTCGTGATGTTATTGGACCGGGTGGAAAGATCATCAATAAGATTATTGAAGAAACCGGAGTAAAAATTGATATTGAACAGGATGGACGAGTGTATATTGCTTCAGTTGATGAAGCTATGAACAAGCGTGCAAAGGAAATAATCGAAGATCTAGTTCGCGAAGTAGTTGTTGGCCAGATTTATATGGGAACTGTGAAAAGAGTAGAGAAGTTTGGTGCATTTGTTGAGCTCTTCCCAGGTAAAGAGGGATTAGTACATATTTCTCAATTGGCAGAAGAACGTGTGGCCAAAGTAGAGGATGTTGTAGCAGTAGGTGACCAAATGATGGTGAAGGTAACCGAAATTGATAATCAAGGCCGGGTTAACCTATCTCACAAGGTACTCTTAAAGGAACAAAAGGAACAACAAGAGAAGGAACAACAAAATCAAGCAACATAAAGGAAAAAAAAGCTTCTTCAACTTAAAGAAGCTTTTTTGAATATATTTGAGAACTTCATCATACCTTGTACCATTGGGCTTATAATTGTTTGTATTTATTACTTAATGGAGGTGGGAATGATGAAGAAGTGGAAAGCACAGTCACATTTGCTTGTGAGTGGGCTTTTTCTTGTTTTTTTACTCTATTTATTAAATTCTCCCGCAATTAACCTCTACGTTTCCACCGTGAAAGGACAACCCGTAACGGCCCCCATACAACCCGATTGGGAAAAGAAACTAAGTGAATACGCAAGTAAACACGAAGCGGCACCCATTGATGCAAGAATCGATCAAGTATGGAAAGCCATTCCAGGGTATAATGGTTTAGTGGTTAACAAGGATAAAACCTATGAAAAGTTGCAGCAGCTAGGAAAATGGGAAGATACTGAAGTTGTGTTGGAAGAGGTCAAACCACGCATCAATTTAGCTGACCTTGAACCTGCTCCTATTTTTCGGGGGAATCCATCCAAACCGATGATTTCATTTATGGTGAATGTAGCATGGGGTAATGAGTATTTACCCGAAATATTAAAAGTAATGGATAAATATAAGGTGAAATCCACTTTCTTCTTGGATGGTTCATGGGTCAATAAATATCCCGATGAGGCCAGGAAAATTAAAGAGGCAGGTCATGAAATTGGTAATCATGCCTATTCACACCCTGATATGAAGAACTTATCTATGAATCGAATTCGATTAGAAATAGATAAAACAAACGAGGTTATTGAGAAGGAATTAGATCTGAAGCCAAACCTGTTTGCACCTCCCTCTGGTTCTTTTGATCAACGAGTTGTGGAATTAGCCGCACAGGAAGGCATGAAGACATTATTATGGACGTTAGATACGGTGGATTGGAGAAAACCAGCTCCTTCCACGATTATACAAAGATTGACGCCAAACCTAGCTAATGGAAATTTAATACTCATGCACCCAACTGAATCTTCTGCGAAAGCCTTGCCAGCCTTATTAGAGGCTGCGAGAGCAAAAGGATTAAAGGTAGGTACAGTAACGGAACTTCTGTCCACAAATCGTATTTATCCTATTGAGTAGGATGGGTTATTTTGCTATATTTAACTATACTGGCTTTTTGCTTAATGCTCCGGTTTATACATATGCACCCAGACTAATAGGGATGGGTAAGGAGGCTTTCATTCGTGATCGAAAAATACACCCTAGATAATGGGGTTCGTGTAATTATTGAGAAAATCCCCACAGTTCGTTCTGTTGCCCTTGGGATTTGGGTTGGCACAGGTTCACGATATGAGGAACCTACGAACAACGGAATATCACACTTTATTGAGCATATGCTTTTCAAAGGAACCAAGGTACGATCTGCTAAGGAAATCGCGGAAGCGTTTGATCAAATTGGTGGACACGTTAATGCATTTACATCCAAGGAGTATACTTGCTTCTATGCAAGGATTTTAGATGAGCATGCACCAATTGCCCTTGATATTTTAGCAGATATGTTTTTTAATTCCGTCTTTGATGAAGAAGAATTGAAGAAGGAACGCAAGGTTGTTATCGAAGAAATAAAGATGTATGATGATACCCCTGATGATCTTGTTCATGACTTGATTTCTAGAGCCAGCTTTCAAAATCATCCACTAGGCTATAGTATATTAGGAACAGAAGAGGTTTTAAACCAGTTGAATCGGGATCATATCCTTCATTATATGGAGGAACGATATCAACCACAGAATGTTGTTTTAACTGTTGCTGGTAATGTCACCGACGGAATTTTAGATTCTATTAAACAGTATTTCTCCACATTTACTAGACGTGGTAAAACAAAAAGTGAATTGAAGCCTCCCGTATTTTGTGCGGGTGAGTTGTTGCGTAAGAAAGAAACGGAACAGGCTCATTTATGCTTAGCATTTCCTGGACTTGAGATTGGGAACGCCGATGTTTATTCTTTAATATTAATGAATAATATTCTAGGTGGCAGTATGAGCTCACGTCTTTTTCAAGAAGTACGTGAAGAACGTGGTCTAGCCTATTCTGTCTTTTCTTACCATTCCTCCTATAAGGATAGTGGATTGTTTACTGTGTATGCGGGAACAGCCCCTAATCAGCTAGATGAGGTTTATAAAGTCATTATGGATACACTATCGAAGCTAAAATCACACGGAATTACTCCTGAGGAATTAACAAAAGGAAAAGAGCAGCTAAAAGGGAGCCTAATGCTTAGCTTAGAGAGTACGAATAGTCGGATGAGTCGATTAGGGAAGAATGAGCTTTCGCTGGGTAATCATTTAACCTTAGATCAAATTATCCAACGAGTGAATGCGGTTAGCTTAGAGGATGTACAGGGGGCTATTAATCGAATCTTCACGAATGAAATGGCAATGGCCTTAGTTAGTCCGTTTGAACAACTTCCATCTTCGTTTAATAAAAGAGATCTCCTAGGATAAAACAATTAGTGAGGTAAACCAAACAAATGGATACACTAAAAATACAAATAAAAAAGCTGCCAGGAAATACAGATATTTCATTACCAACGAAAATGACTCAGTGGGCGGCGGGATTTGATATTTTTGCTGCAGTAAAGGAATCCATCCATCTTTCACCAGGTTCTAGAATTCTAGTACCAACAGGGTTTGCTTTAGCTCTTCCACCACTCGTGGAGGCACAAATCCGACCACGCAGTGGGCTAGCTTTAAAAAAAGGAATCACTTGCTTAAACTCTCCTGGAACAATTGATGCCGATTATAGAGGTGAGGTCGGGGTTATTCTAATTAACCATGGAGAAGAATCCTTCGTGATAAACCGGGGTGATCGAATAGCTCAAATGGTTATACAATATGTCCCTGCTGTGGAGTGGGATGTTGTGGAGGATTTACCAAATAGTGCTCGTGGAGAGGGTGGCTTTGGCCATACTGGATTATAGAAAAAAGTACTTCGTTGCGAAGTACTTTTTTCTTTTATATATGCATATTTTCACAGCAAGATGGTCCTGATTTTAATCATTTAACTTTTCCTTATAAAACTAGAAAGGGGATTATTTTATGAGATTTAGTGAGATTTGTGAAAAAGAAATTATTGATTTAGATAATGGGGAAAGGATGGGGGTCTTAGGCCAATCCGATCTGATCATCCATCCTGAAACAGGAGAAATTGAATCTATCGTATTGCCTGCAACATCCTTTCTTCGGCTAGGTAAAAGAAGGGATGAGGTTGTGATCCCTTGGAAATCTATACGTAAAATTGGACCTGATATGATTATTGTTGAGTGGAAGGAAAGAGGAAGAGCAACGTTTTAGTAACGTATTACTGGGCGATCACATACCATGAGGGTAGAAACGCAACGAATTCCGGGAAAACCAAGAAAGATAGAGAATAAAGATTAAAGAATTTGTTCTTTAAATGCATACTTTAATGTTGTAAAATGTTTGAAAGGGGTTATCAGGGTATGCTTACAGGAATTCATGCTACCTTCATAGGAGGAGATGCTCGCCAGCTTGAAGTGATTAAGAAGTTCATCGAATTGGATGCATCGGTAACCCTCATCGGCTTTGATAATTTAGAAAGTAATTTCACCGGAGCGACTAAAAAGGATCTATCCTTAGATATTTTACAAGCTACTGATGCTCTCATCTTACCTATTGTTGGTACGGATGATGAAGGATTTGTAGAAAGTATTTTCTGCTCCAAGCAAATCCAATTAACTAGGAAACATTTCGAAGCGATGAAGCCAGATATCGCCATCTATACCGGGATGGCGAAGCCTTATTTAAGGAATCTATGTGGGGAACATAGTTATAACTTAATTGAGACCTTGAATCGAGATGATGTAGCCATCTATAATTCAATTCCTACTATGGAAGGTGCTTTAATGATGGCGATCCAGAATACGGATATTACGATTCATGGATCTACCTGTATTGTTCTAGGACTTGGAAGAACTGGTATGACAATGGCTAGGGCTCTACACGCTCTTGGAGCACATGTAAGAATCGGGGCAAGGAGGCCAGAACACCTTGCTAGAGTTTACGAAATGGGTTTAACCCCATTTGAAATAACAGACCTTTTAGAACAAGTGGATGATGTGGATATCGTATATAATACGATACCGAAAATGGTCTTAACTGCACAAATTATTGCTCGTATGCCGCAGCATGCTCTTATTATTGATCTAGCCTCCAAACCTGGAGGAACAGATTTTCGATATGCTGAAAAGAGAGGAATTAAAGCCTTACTCGCCCCTGGTTTGCCTGGAATCGTTGCGCCGAAAACAGCAGGCCAGATCATAGCCAAGATTTTATCGAGGCTTGTATCTGAACAAGTGGCCCAGCGGGAGGAAGACTTATGAAATTAGCAGGAAAAACCATTGGGTTCGGAGTCACTGGATCCCATTGTACACTTGCAGAAATTATGCCTCAGATTAAAGGTCTTGTAGAAGAAGGCGCTAATGTCATTCCAATTATCACCCATTCTGTCGCAACAACAGATACTTACTTTGGTAAAGCAGATGATTGGAAGAGACAGTTGAAGGATTTGACGGGAAATGAGATCGTTGCTACTATTGTCGATGCAGAGCCACTTGGACCTAAACGCCCTTTAGATGTGATGATTATTGCACCAATTACAGGGGCATCCACTAGTAAACTGGCTAATGCACTGACAGATAGCCCAGTGCTAATGGCAGCAAAAGCGACAATGAGAAACCACCGTCCGGTTGTTCTAGCCATATCAACCAATGATGGTTTAGGTTTTAACATGGAAAATATCGCTAAGCTAATGGCAGCTAAGGATATCTATTTCGTTCCCTTCGGTCAGGATGCGCCTGAGAAAAAACCAAAATCACTTGTTGCTCGCATGGACCTCATCAAAGAGACCTGTGAAATGGCTTTAGAGGGAGAACAAATCCAACCTGTTATCATTGAAAAATTTAGATATATGAACTAGTTACTATCAAACACGATCAAAGGAGAGAAACGCATGTCAAATCAATCTTCTTATAACGTAGCAGTAGTAGGGGCAACAGGTGCAGTAGGCACAGAAATATTAAGATTACTTGAGGAACGAAATTTTCCAATTAACCAACTTAAATGTCTCTCTTCTGCAAGATCGGCAGGGACGAAGCTTACCTTTAAAGGACAAGAAATAACTGTTCAGGAAGCTACGCCTGAAAGCTTTGAAGGAATTGATTTTGCTCTATTTAGCGCAGGTGGAGGTGTTAGTAAGAAGCTTGCACCTGCTGCTGTGGAGCGTGGGGCTGTGGTTATTGATAATACAAACGCTTATCGTATGGACCCCGAGGTACCTTTGGTTGTACCTGAAGTGAATATGGATGAAGCAAAAAACCATAAGGGAATCATTGCGAATCCTAATTGTTCCACCATCCAAATGGTTGCTGCGCTAAAACCAATTAAGGATCGATTTGGTATTGATCGAATTATCGTTTCAACCTATCAAGCTGTATCTGGAGCTGGAAGTCGTGCGATCGATGATATGTTGAACCAAACAAAAGCTGTACTTGAAGGCAATGAACCAAATTGTGAAATTCTTCCTGTGGGTTCTTTGCCTAAGAAACATCAAATTGCTTTTAATGCTATTCCACAAATTGATGTTTTCCAAGATAATGGCTTTACTTTAGAAGAAATGAAGATGATTAATGAAACGAAGAAAATCTTTGGAGATCCTAATGTAGCCGTATCTGCTACATGTGTTCGAATTCCTGTTGTTAAGGGACATTCAGAATCTGTGTATATTGAAACAAATCAAGAGTTTACTATTGAAGAAATCAGAGATGTACTTTTGAATGCACCAGGAGTTGTTTTAGAGGACGATCCTAGTGAACAATCTTATCCGTTAGCTTCCAATGCTGCGGGAAAATTAGAGGTATTTGTAGGTCGAGTAAGACGTGATCTTACAGAAAATAAGGGACTTCATTTATGGATTGTTAGTGATAACCTATTGAAGGGTGCTGCATGGAACGCTGTTCAAATTGCAGAAAATTTGATTCAATCTTAATGCACTTAAATCTAGAAGTATCCCTCTAAGGTGTATCCAAAGGGAGAAATGAAAGTAATGAAAATATTGGTTCAAAAGTTTGGCGGTTCTTCTCTTTCTTCACCTGAGGAAAGGGAAGAAGCGATTAATCATATTCAATCAGCTATAAGCGAGGGAAATTGTGTATGTGTTGTTGTATCCGCCATGGGGCGGAAAGGACAATCCTATGCAACGGATACCCTGATCGGGTTGATTAAAGAAAATGGGAATCATTTATCAAAACGTGATTGGGATTTATTACTTCATTGTGGAGAATTAATTTCCGCAGCAACATTAACGAGTATGCTTAATAATAGAGGTATATCTGCTGTTACATTAACAGGCGGTCAAGCCGGAATTGTTACAGATCATGCATTCGGTGAAGCACAAATTGTGGATTTAAAGCCTGAACGGATTCTTGAGGAATTCAAACAAAATAAAGTTGTGGTTGTGACAGGGTTCCAAGGTCGGACCAAGGATTGGGAGGTTACGACTCTTGGACGAGGTGGAAGTGATACGACAGCCACAGCATTAGGTGTTGCTTTGAAAGCAGAAATGGTAGATATCTTTACCGATGTGGATGGAGTAATGACAGCTGATCCAAGAATTGTTGAGGATGCTACTATACTTCAAGCTGTTACTTATACAGAGATTGCAAATATGGCACACCAAGGGGCTAAGGTTATTCACCCGCGAGCCGTGGAAATGGCTATGCAAGGAAATGTTCCGATTCGGATTCGATCCACATTTAGTCAAGATACAGGAACATTTGTTGCGAATCGTTCAGCAATTCGTCAATTGGAACCCCACCTTACTGAAAGGTTAATTACTGGTATTGCCAATATTTCAAACATAACACAGATTAAAGTTATTGCAAAAGATGGTCAGTATGATCTTCAGCTTAGGGTATTCAAAGCAATGGCAGAGAATGGGATTAGTGTAGATTTCATTAATGTAAATCCAATTGGAGTTGCTTATACGGTAAGAGATGAAGTAGCCGAGAAAGCTACTAAAGTTTTGCAGGACATGGGATTTGATCCATTCCTCACCCCTCATTGTGCCAAGGTTTCTGTCATTGGTGCTGGCATGGCCGGTGTTCCAGGAGTAATGGCCAAGGTGGCTGAAGCCCTCACAGAAAAGGACATTCAGATTTTACAATGTGCTGATTCGCATACAACGATATGGGTACTTGTTAATGATGAGGATATGGTTGCTGCAGTAAGGGCGCTCCACAGAAAATTTCATTTGCACGAATTGATATAAGAGTTAGAGGAGTAGAGGAGGAGTGTTTTGTGGTTGATTTTGGACGTTTGTTAACAGCAATGGTAACACCATTTAATGAAGAACTAGAGGTAGATTTCGACAAAGCATCCCACCTAGTAGACCATTTAATCAATACGGGAACGGATACCATAGTCGTATGTGGAACAACGGGGGAATCTCCTACTTTAAGTAACGATGAGAAGGTTGCCCTATTCAAGCATGTGGTAGGTGTTGCTGCAGGGCGTGCAAAGGTTATTGCAGGAACAGGTAGTAATAATACAAAAGCTTCGATTGAATTAACCAAAAAGGCAGAGGCGGTTGGTGTAGATGGAACCTTGTTGGTGGTTCCATATTATAATAAGCCATCACAAGAAGGACTTTATCAGCATTTTAAAGCCATTGCTGAATCTACCAAACTTCCTGGTATGCTTTATAATATTCCGGGAAGATCTGCAGTAAATATGTCCGTAGAAACTATTCTACGTTTATCTGAAATTCCTAACATTACTTCTGTTAAAGAAGCAAGTGGGGATTTATCTGCTGTGGCTATGCTTGTTGAACGATCGAATGAACAATTCAGAGTGTACAGTGGCGATGATAAATTAGCTCTACCCTCTATGAGTGTAGGTGGGTATGGTGTAGTTAGTGTGGCTAGTCATGTTATTGGAAGTGAAATGAAAGCCATGATTGAGGCTTTCGTGGAAGGTAAAGTGAATGAAGCTGCGGCATTACACCGTAGGTTATTGCCGATTTTTGAAGGGTTATTTATTACTTCAAATCCAGTACCCGTAAAATATGCGCTAGAGCAAAAGGGTATAGCAGTTGGTTCCGTTCGTTTGCCACTGGTTCCATTGAATGAAAGAGAGGCTCAATTTATTGAGACCTTGATTAAATAAAAGCTATAAATGAACAGCCTTCCTTTTTATCATAAAATGGAGGGCTTATTTTTCCTTATTTATTCCAACGTTTTCACTCTGTAGCTCCTCCATTAATATTCCATAAGAAGATGGACAATATAAAAATATCCAATTCTGGTCGAAAACATGACATTCATTTCTCTTTTCTTTACCATTTTATTCATGATATAATAATGAACAAGTGACTTGTTCGGTTTTTTAGCGTATAAGAATTTATAAATTTTTTTCGAATTCTGTCTACGCACAAGGGCAACTAGGCTGCCACCTTCGCCAAAGGCTTGGCGCCAGTCAAGTTTTCTTTGTAGCAATTGTACAGCTGAATAAGGGAATTTATTGTAGGAGGTATACATTTGTTCAAACAAGGCAACAAAGCGTTGTCTGTTTTTGCACT
Source organism: Bacillota bacterium (assembly GCA_035254305.1). GTDB lineage: Bacteria > Bacillota > Bacilli > Aneurinibacillales > RAOX-1 > DATFAS01. Next base: position 9,131 of record DATFAS010000192.1, on the reverse strand, counting down.
GGGCGGCGTGTGCGAGATAGGCAAGAATATGTATGTCGTTCAATATGACAATGATATTGTCGTCATTGATGCGGGATTGAAATTTCCTGAGGAGGGGATGTTAGGGATTGATATGGTAATCCCTGATATCACTTACTTACTAGAGAATAAGGATAAAGTCCGTGGAATTTTACTAACGCATGGACATGAGGACCATATCGGGGCACTCGTTTATGTACTCAAGCACTTGAATGTTCCTGTATTTGGTACAAAGCTGACTCTTGGTATTGTGGAGGCGAAGCTTAAGGAAGCAGGAATCCTTGCTAATAGCAAAATTCAATTGATTGATAACCGATCAATCATTCCGTTCGGAGCTTTAACAGCCTCCTTTTTTAAGACAAATCATAGCATACCTGATTCTGTTGGAATCTGTATTGATACACCAGAAGGGAAAGTCGTGCATACCGGAGACTTTAAGTTTGATCAAACACCCGTCAATAATCAGATGGCAGATCTAGCAAGAATGACTCAGATTGGTGAAGAAGGTGTTCTGGTCCTACTTTCTGATAGCACCAATGCGGACAAACCTGGGTTTACCGGTTCGGAACGACAGGTAGGTGAAACAATTGATGAAGTATTCTATAGGGCGAATGGCCGCATTGTTGTTGCGACTTTTGCCTCTAACGTTCACCGCATTCAACAGGTTATAGATGCTGCTAAGCATTCTGGTCGGAAGATAACAATTGTCGGCAGAAGTATGCAAAATATCGTGAAGATTGCTGTTGATCTTGGTTACCTTCATATCCCTGAAGGGATGCTTCTAGATACGGAGGCCTTGAACAAGCTTCCTGCAGATCAGGTGGTCATCTTAACAACAGGTAGTCAGGGTGAACCAATGTCAGCTCTGACACGTATGGCTCGATCTACACATCGTAAGGTGGATATTTATCCAGGGGATACGGTGCTCATTGCCGCTACACCTATTCCTGGAAATGAACGACAGGTTGGTCGGATTGTGGATCAGCTTTATCGAGTAGGAGCCGATGTGATTTATGGTTCGAGTATCCATGTTTCAGGACATGGGAGTCAAGAAGAATTGAAACTAATGATTAATTTAATGAGGCCTAAGTATTTCATTCCCATTCATGGTGAGTATAGAATGATGCATGCTCATGCCGAGTTGGCCGAGCAGGTTGGGATAGACCCTGATCATATCTTTTTATTAGATAACGGGGATACTGTTGAATTTATGAATGGAGAAGCGAGACTTGGTTCTAAGGTTCATTCGGGTCAGATTCTTATTGATGGCCTCGGGGTGGGCGATGTTGGAAATATTGTTCTTAGAGATCGTAAGCTTCTGTCGCAAGATGGGATCCTTGTTGTAGTTGTCACTTTAAGCAAACAATCGAATGCCATACTCTCCGGTCCGGATATTATTTCACGTGGATTTGTGTATGTAAGAGAATCTGAAGAATTGCTTGACGAAGCAAGCAAACTAGTAACCACGATCTTAAATCGCTGCACGGAAGAGAAGGTCAATGAATGGTCTTCACTTAAGGTGAATGTTAGAGATGGATTAGGGAAGTTCCTATATGAGAAAACAAAGAGAAGGCCAATGATCTTACCAATAATCATGGAGGCCTAGATCAAAATAATGAAACCGTTCTTCCTATTGGTGGAGAACGGTTTCTTTACGCTTTCATACAATTTTTTCCTCCCTATTCTTTTACCAATATACACATGTTCTTTCTAATTGCGTCCATACTAATGGGAGAATCCAAGTAAACGGAGGTAAACCATCATGCCGTTTGATTTAAGTCAATTTGGTAAAAGAGTAGCTACTACTGATCAACTTGGTATGAAAGTAAGACAAGTAAATTCAGATGTTGAAACAAATGAAGAGCCTGAACCTGATGTAACTCCAGAAGAATCAAAAAAGAAGAATATTGTGGATACGATTCAACAGCTAGGGCAAACTGCTGTTGCTAGTAGCCCTGATAGTAATATTCATTGTATGACAATCATCGGCCAGATAGAAGGACACATGCAGCTTCCTCCCCAAAACAAAACAACAAAATATGAGCATCTTATTCCACAAATTGTGGCTATTGAACAAAACCCCAAAATTGAAGGCTTGCTTCTTGTTCTTAATACCGTTGGAGGGGATGTAGAAGCAGGCTTAGCCATTGCAGAAATGATTGCTTCTATGTCAAAGCCAACTGTAAGTCTTGTGCTAGGAGGAGGGCATAGCATAGGGGTGCCGATTGCTGTATCTTCTGATTACTCTTTCATTGCTCCAACTGCAACGATGACTGTTCATCCTGTACGATTAACTGGTTTAGTCATAAATGTAGTAGAATCATTCGAATACTTAGAGAAAATGCAAGATAGAGTAGTGAATTTCGTTGTTAAGCATTCTAATATTAATGAGAACAAATTCCGAGAGCTAATGTTGAAGGTGGGTGAGCTCACCCGGGATGTTGGTACGAATGTAGTAGGAACAAAGGCTGTAGAGTATGGCTTAATCGATGGGGTTGGAGGGATTGGAGAAGCTATGAAAAAATTAACTGAGCTTATCCAAGAACAAAAGCAAAATCAATCTGTGCTTCAATAAAACGGCTAATCAGGAGGAATAAGCTATGATTATTTATTCAGTATTGCCGATGGAGCTTATTATGCAACAACAAGAAACCAATAATCAGCTACAACACGAGGAAACGGAAGTAGATGGAGTTAGGATGGTAGTAGAAAGGTCCACTGGAATTGGGGAAGCCAAAATTGTCAGATTACTAAGTACCAATCCACAGGATTTTTTAAACCCTCGTCTTATGCCAGGTCAAACGATCTATTTTCGCCCAGTTACAAGTAGGTAAGGCTAAGAGGAACTATTATCCAATTTTCTTTTATGCTATAATTTAAGAAAGTAGTAGGCATTATTGGGGCAGCCTTTTGGCTGCCCTTGCGTGTATTGTTAGAGAGGAGAGTGGATGCAAATGGCAGCAAGGAAAGGCAAAAAAATAAAGAAGCCGACTTCCCCTAAGCAATCGTTAAAGAGCACGCTAGTTTTTGAATTATATGGACTTATTCTCATGGCGATCTGTCTTCTGACGCTTTCACAATATGGATGGTTTGGTCAGACATTTTCTTGGATGATCCGTTTTTTTTCAGGTACATGGGATTTCTTAATTCCAATTATTGGGGTATATTGTTCCATTGTCATTATGGTGAAAAGAGAGTGGCCTGTTTTATATACCCCACGTTGGGTTGGGCTGTTCATTATGCTGTATGCAATTCTCTTGCTAGACCATCTTTTCCTATTTGATCAATTAACAGCACAGGGTAAATTCTCAGGGCAGAATGTCATTGCGGTTTCCTGGGATTCTATCCTGACTGAAAAAGGGCAACTAGATAAGGGACAACCTTCTACTACAGATATTGGTGGAGGAATGATTGGAGCAGTGGGACTTGCGATTAGCTATTACCTATTTGCAAGAACAGGAACCTTAATCGTCTCCATATTTCTCTTTTTAATTGGACTCATGCTATTATTCCAAATATCGTATGTTACCATCTTTACGAAATTAAATGATGTATTTAGGAATTCTTGGACTGGGTTAAAGGAAAAGGGAACAGAAGCTATTCAATTAATGGTTGAGAAAAAAGAGAAGCCCGGTGAAACAGAGTTAGCGAATCATCAGATTGAAATGAAAGGCAAAGACCACTATCTACATGATTTGGGTTCTGAGCCCATTGAGCCTATTATTCGTGACTTTGCTGAGGTTGCATATCAGTCTGAGGACGTTATTGAACCTCAAGAAAAGGTTCAGGTTGTTCAAGCACCTTCTCCCCTGAACGTAGAAAACCAAGCGAACTTAAAAGATGTTGATTTCATGAATACTACTACAGGGGTAATACAAGAGGAACCCTCCCTGCATTATGAACTGCCGAATCTGTCTTTGCTTGGTAAGCCAAGACAGGCCAAACAGCAAGGTAAAGAGTATCGTGATATGCAATCGAATGCTCGCAAGCTTGAGCAAACCTTAGAATCTTTCGGTGTGAATGCAAGAGTGATGCAAATCCACCGAGGACCAGCTGTTACGAGATATGAAGTACAACCAGCTGTTGGGGTAAAGGTTAGTAAAATTGTAAGCCTCGCTGATGATATTGCTCTTGCTCTTGCTGCTAAGGATATCAGAATTGAAGCCCCCATTCCTGGAAAATCTGCCATAGGAATAGAAGTACCAAATTCTGAGGTGGCAGTAGTTACACTTAGAGAAGTTTTAGAAAGTCCTTCATCGCATGAGGTTGAGGGAAAACTTAATGTTGGACTCGGCCGTGATATTTCTGGTGAGCCTATCATAGCAAACCTTGCAAAGATGCCACACCTTCTTGTAGCTGGTGCTACAGGAAGTGGAAAGAGTGTGTGTATTAATGGAATTATAACGAGCCTTCTATTTAAGGCGAAGCCCCATGAAGTGAAATTAATGATGATTGACCCGAAAATGGTTGAATTAAATATATATAATGGAATTCCACATCTTCTAGCCCCAGTTGTTACGGATCCACGAAGAGCCTCCATGGCCCTCAAAAAAGTCGTTGTAGAAATGGAAAAAAGATATGAGCTTTTTGCCAAAAGTGGAACAAGAAATATTGATGTTTATAATCAGTCCATAGCCCTCAGTGGTGTGGGACACCCTCTTCCCTATATTGTGGTTATTGTAGATGAATTAGCAGATTTAATGATGGTAGCTTCAGGGGATGTGGAAGATGCCATTTGCCGTTTGGCTCAGATGGCCCGGGCGGCTGGAATTCATCTTATCATAGCTACACAAAGACCTTCAGTTGATGTTATTACCGGGGTGATTAAAGCGAATATCCCATCCCGTATTGCTTTTGGTGTTTCTTCTATGGCAGATTCTCGTACGATTCTAGATATGGGAGGCGCGGAGAAGCTATTGGGCCGGGGGGATATGCTCTATCTACCTATGGGAGCATCAAAACCAATTCGAGTTCAAGGAGCTTTCCTTTCTGATCTAGAGGTGGAAACGGTTGTACAAGCTGTGAAAGAACAGCAGGAAGCGAAGTACCATGAGGAGATGATTCCTACTGAGGTAGAAACGAAGGTTCAGTCAGCTCCAGAGGATGATCTATATGGAGAGGCAGTGAACTTAGTCATTGAGGCTCAAACTGCTTCAGCCTCTCTTCTACAGCGAAGATTTCGGGTAGGATATGCACGTGCTGCAAGACTTATTGATATGATGGAAGCCAATCATGTGGTAGGCCCATTCGAAGGGAGCAAGCCTCGTGAGGTGTTAATTAAAAAATCTGAAATGAATATCTCCTAACCTTGCTCTTTTGGGTAAGGTTTTTGTTTTATCTTTTTTATATGAATAGGTTAAACTAAGAAGGAAAGTGGACTATAATGGAAATAATAGACTTCTTTTGATAAAGGAGAGGGAAAAGTTTGAATGAATTAAAATTTGAGGATTTTAAAGTGAATCAATTGAATGTACATATTATGCGTACAGACAAATTTAAAACAACTACAATGGTTATTCAGTTAGAACAAGATTTGAAGGAAGAGACAGTGACACCAACAGCACTTATTCCTTTTATTCTTAAGAGAGGGTGCTCTAAATACCCTACAACTCAGGAGCTGCGGCAGTACCTTGATAGCTTGTTTGGATCTGTTTTTGGTGCGGATGTCATCAAGAAGGGAGAAAAGCAAATTATCCAGCTTCAGCTCGAGATTGCTAATGAGAAATATTTGTCGGACCCAACACCGCTTTTACAAAAAGGGATCGAATTTTTGGGTGAAGTCATGACGAAGCCTTTAGTTGAAGACAATGGTTTTTCTTCAAACTATGTGAAATCTGAAGTGGAGATCCTTAAAAACAAAATTTCTAGTCTTATTGATGATAAAATTCGCTATGCGAGCCAACGTGTGACTGAGGAAATGTGCAAGAATGAACCTTATCGTTTACTCGCTTATGGACGTGCCGAAGAGCTGGCCCATATCGACCCTGTACACCTATATACATATTATCAACAGTTACTAAATGAAAACCCTATCGATATCTATGTTGTAGGAGATGTTGAACCGAAGGAAATAACCGATGGTATTTCTCGTTTCTTCTCTTTCACTAGAAATAAGGTTAAAGACCTTCCTTTCAATCCTGTTCAGAAAACAGAAATAAAAGAAAATCTGGTAATTGATCAAATGAAGGTAGGGCAAGGAAAGCTGAATATAGGTTTAAGGACACATATGACCTTAATCGATAATGATTACGAAAATCTCCTTGTTTATAACGGGATTCTAGGTGGCTTTCCTCATTCCAAATTGTTTGTAAATGTTCGAGAAAAAGCTAGTCTTGCTTATTACGCTGTTTCACGTTTGGAGAGTCATAAAGGAATTTTAATGATGATGTCGGGTATTGAGACTGATAAGTTCGATCAAGCCGTGGAGATTATGAAAAAACAGCTGCAATTGATGAGAGATGGTGAAATTTCTGAGATAGAGCTTTCCCAAACGAAAGCATCCCTGAGAAATCAGCTTCTTGAAACGAATGATAATGCAAGGACCATGATCGATTTTGCTTATAATAGTGAAATTACAGGAAAGAAGAGAGCACTAGAGGAAATTCTGTCTCAAATCGAAGCTGTCACCAAAGAAGATGTGGTTCGCATAGCAGAAAAAGTGGAGATTGATACCATTTATTTCTTAAGGGATGAGGAGGAGAAATAGTGGAACAGATACGGCATGAACAAATTAATGAAACGCTTTATTATGAAAAGCTACCAAATGGGCTAGATGTTTATGTCCTTCCTAAACATGGATTTAGCAAAACCTATGCAACCTTTACTACAAAGTATGGTTCTATCGATAATCATTTCCAGGTACCTGGCAAGGAAGAGGTTAAAGTTCCGGACGGGATTGCCCATTTCCTTGAGCATAAGATGTTTGAGCAAGAAAGTGGCGATGTCTTTAATGAATTTGCCAATTATGGAGCGTCAGCAAATGCCTTCACAAGCTTTGATCGAACGGCCTATCTTTTTACCAGTACAGGTCATGTGAAGGAAAACTTAACAACATTAATCAATTTTGTCCAAGATCCTTATTTTACTGAAGAAAATGTGGAAAAGGAAAAAGGAATTATAGGGCAAGAAATTAAGATGTATGACGACAATGCCGATTGGCGGGTGTATTTTGGTTTAATTGAAAATATGTATCAGCATCATCCTGTTAAAATTGATATTGCAGGAACGGTAGAATCGATTAGTAAAATAACCAAAGATATGCTCTACACCTGTTATGAAACTTTTTATCATCCAAGTAATATGCTTCTATTTGTTGTAGGTGCTGTAAACCCGGAAGAAATTTTTCAGCTAGTAAGAGAAAACCAAGCAGCCAAAAATTATGAGCAGCAGCCGGAAATCAAGCGTTTCTTTGAGGAAGAACCAACTGGGGTGGCTAAGGCTCAATCTGTAAGAGAAATGTCTGTAGCCATGCCTAAGGTCATGTTTGGATATAAGGAAAAGAGAATAGATATAAGTGGAGATGCTCTTCTGCAGAAAGAACTCACAACACAACTTTTATTAGATATTCTGCTAGGACCTAGCTCGGATTTATATCAAAGCCTTTATGAACAGCAGTTGATCAATGATACCTTTGGAACTGATTACAGTGGTGAAGTGCAGTATGGATTTTCGGTGATTGGTGGAGATACACCTGATCCGGAGCAGTTAGTGCAAAGGGTTGTGGATGGTTTGGAGCAAGCGAAGGAAAAAGGAATTCGTACAGATGCCTTTGAATTGGCTAAAAAGAAAAAGATTGGTGCGTTTCTAAGATCACTTAATTCGATTGAATTTATCGCTAATTCTTTCACAAAATATAAGTTTAATGATACGGATCTCTTTGAAATTGTTCCTACTCTTGAAAAGATTACCATAGAAGATGTGAATGTACGATTAAAGGAGCATATACAGAAAGAACAATTAAGTGTTTCCATTATCAGACCACTATAGAATATATTTATTTAAGAAGATGGAGGCAATGATTTGCCTCCTCTTTTTTGGTATATCTGAATTTATAAATTTATTTGAATTCTATCTACACACAGGTGCAACACGGCTGCCGTCTGCTTCAAGACTTAGCGCCAGTCAAGTTATACCTTGGAAAGGAAATGAAAATGCAGAGAGAGAAGTGGGCATTCGTTACGGGTGCCAGCGGTGGAATTGGATCAGCCATATCGTTTCAATTGGCAAAGGAGGGCTATCATTTATATCTCCATTACCACCTTGGAGAGCAAGCGATTAAGAGAGTAAGGGAAGTATGTGTTGGGTATGGAGCTTCAGTTATTTTACTGCAGGGGAATTTAGAGTGTGTGGAAGAGATTGAACGTATGACAAAGCACTTCGTTCGTTTTCCTGAAGTATTAATTAACAATGCTGGCGTGACTCAATATGGTCTCTTTACTGACACAAGCTTAGAGGATCTTGACCGATTAGATCGTGTCAATATTAGGGCTCCTTATCTTCTCGCCCAAAAGTGTGCCCCATCCATGATTCGCCAAAGATTTGGTAGGATTATTAATATATCATCGATTTGGGGAATGACAGGTGCTTCTTGTGAGGTGTTATATTCTATGACAAAGGGTGCACTCCTTTCTTTTACGAAAGCACTGGCAAAAGAATTAGCCCCAAGTGGTGTAACTGTCAATGCTGTGGTACCTGGTGCAATTGAAGGAAACTTAATGAATAGACAGTTTTCAAAAGAGGATCTGGACTTAATTGCCGAGGAAATTCCAATGGGGAGGCTTGGTAAACCAGAAGAAATCGCCTCTTTAGTTAGTTATTTATTAAAAGAGGAAGCTAATTATATTACAGGCCAAGTGATTAGCCCAAATGGAGGATGGTACACCTAAAGACAGATAAACTCATTTGCTTCAGGCATAAACAAGAGCTAACTTTGAAATATTAAATATGTGCAGAAGAAGCAAATGCTTCTGCTTGTACAAGGGAGGGATCCATGCGTCTGTTTTTGTAGTGAATCTTTGGTGACGGAACGTAAGTAAACAAAGAAATGCCTCCATTTTTTCGGAGGCATTTCTTTGTAAGAATGGGAAATGAAAAATTTACTACTTGATTTGTAC
>DATFAS010000191.1:0-10325 GCA_035254305.1 Bacillota bacterium | reverse complement strand
AAAAGAAGAATCCTTTACTTCTGAATAACGATCTCTACTTAGAAGAAAGAGAGCTTCGTTATACATAAGTTCTTGTTTACGAAAATCATCCATCACTAGATGAATTGAATCGACAATCCGATCAAAAAACGCTGGATTCGTTGACTTGATATTTTCGGATCGATCTTCATGATCTTGTCTACTTCCACACTGAGGGCAAACCGCAAGCTCCCAATCATTCGAGTAATCAAACATACTCTTGAAGTAGCTTGCATATTCAGGAAAATGGGGCCACTCTTCCCCAGCTAAAGTCAGCTCCTCGATTCTAAATTCATTCGAGAAAGAAGATTCTATCGTATCTTTGGAGATTGAACGAATATGCAAATTCACATGGAATTGACAACTACATTTTTTACACTTCATTTGTACAAATTCAAGTTTTTCCTGAAATGGAGTTACAATCAATACATATTTCTTAGCTACTCTTTTGAGTTCTTGAATTCCCTGTTGAAAAATGGGATCTGGAAGATGCTCTAACACGTCCGTTATAAGGATCAGATCAAATTCATTATCTTCAAAAGGAAGTTGATCGATGGAACCTATCCGTTTTTCAGCCTGTACATACTTTAAGGCTTCTTCGCTAATATCCACTGCACATACACGATCAAACAAGTCAATGAGGCGATTCGTGATAACTCCATTTCCACTTCCCACATCCAAAATTGATTTTACATCTGTAGGTATTTTTGATATCACCAAATCACCAATATTGAGTTGGTTCTGTAGCGGTGGACGATCCCACAGTTCAGCAGAGTTATAGTACTTCATAATATTATCTTGTTCCATGCTTAACCCCCCAACGCACTGGATGGTTCACAATACCTAAATCCACATTGATCCCAAAAGGTTGTTCAATTTTTATTTCATATAATTTATCATGCAGATCATAGGCAGAAGGCTCAACATTGTCCAGTATATTTAGTTCTTTAAAGATAGCCACTGAGATCAAATAGCTCCCTTTTCCTAAAAGAAGTGGATCAAACACGATTTCAACCGATCCCTCTCCTTCAATTTCCCTCAATTCAAATTCGTCCTTCGATGAAATTAATTGTGTAGCACAGGTTCCATCCAACAAATAATAGGCAACAACAAAAATAGGATTTTTAATTCTCTGGTTAGCAAAATAATGAATTCGGATTTTCTTATATTCTAAATTGGTGAAGACAAGCTTTTCTTGTCCTTGATCATCAAGAAACTGAACAGAAGTAATTACCGCTTCACCAGATCCATAAATTCGATTATTCCCTTCTCTTTCATCCATCAATTCTTGGTAATTCACAGACTGTTCAGGAATATTTTCTTCTTCTATTTCAGCATTTTCAATAAATTGGTAGGTGCTGGTTTTCCACTCTTTGTCGTTTCTTGCTTCGAAATTACCCATCCAACAATAGCTTTCCCCGTCGAAGTACTCTACTTTGACCACTTCATCCGAGATATCTTGATAGGTAATTTCGAGTTCATAATCACTTAATTTATCTTCGATTGGTATTTTGAACGCAACTAAAGCATGCTGATACTCTCCACCAAGGTCTTCAAAATTACGATAAAGAATTCCTCGATCTTCCTTCGGCTCTGACCAGTTAATCGTCTCCTTGTCCACAATGATGAACAGATCAAAATCCGAGTTAATATCCCCAGCATCCCCAATACGAAGGTGATCAATTAGATTTTCTCCTTGCCATAGCTTCACTTCACTGATTGGATGTTGGTCCTTTGGAGAACCTGCTTCTGTTATCAGATGGCAATAGGTCAGCTTGCTTGTGCTTGTCTCTTCCAAGCTTTTGAAATTGTTATGCTTCAAACGGATATTCCGCGATTTTAGTCTCTTTTCTTCCTGTCTGCGGATCGATGCAAGGTATTCAGCTGATACATCAAGGATATTGCCTTCCATTACAACTCGACCTTTATCAATCCATATGGCCTCCGTACACATCTTTTGCACGGAGGTAATGTCATGGGATACAAATAATACTGTAGTCCCACCCTCTGTCAACCTTTTCATGCGATCGATAGATTTATTAATAAAATAGGCGTCTCCAGCCCCCAAGATCTCATCAATAATGAGGATCTCTGGAATGATCGCTGTAGAAACAGCGAATGCTAATCGAGCGTACATCCCAGCAGAATAGGTCTTTACTGGTTTATCTATAAACTCCTCTAATTCAGAGAAATCGACAATTTCTTCGTACTTCAGCTTCGCTTCTTTTCCAACCACTCCTTGATAAGCAAGGGAAGCAAAGATATTCTCTTTACCACTGAACTCGGGATGAAAACCGGTACCTAACTCCATCAAGGCGGATACTTTTCCATTCACATGAATATCCCCAGAAGTTGGTTGAAGACTCCCTGCAATAATTTTAAGAAGTGTACTCTTCCCTGCTCCATTCCGACCAATCAATGCGATTTTACTTCCCTTTTTGATATTCAAATGAATATCCTTCAATGCCCAGAATTCTTGGTGTTGTTTTTTGATTAATGATCCTAATCCCAATAAGTCAAGAACTCGATCCCGGGGATGCTTATAGAGCTTAAACATTTTATTCAATTGAGAAATGGAAATAGCCATCTCATTATACATAATCAGCAAACACCACTTTCAATCGCGTAAAAATAAAATAGCCTATAAAGAAAAACAAAAAGGATAAAATAACGAATGTTAAAACCACTCCTAATTCAGGGAGTCGATTATAAATAATAATATCCCTGTACAATCCGATCATATAATACATAGGGTTAAATTTCATAAAGAACAAGAGATCTTCGGTTAGCATACTCGTTGTATAGGCAATAGGGGAAACCAACATGAGCAATATCAATATGACTTGAATAATTTGTCCAAGATCCCTAAAAAACACATTAAGACTAGCCAGCATCCATGCTATACCAGTGGTAAACAGAATTTGTAAAATCAAGACAATGGGTAAGAATAGAATATACCAACCCAATTGGTTTCTTATTGCTAAAACAATCAGTAGTAGAACCAATCCCACGAGCTGGGTTATCATACTTGAAAGAACAACCTTTAGCGGAAACAGTTCTATTGGAAATAGCGTGTTTTTAATTAAAGAGCTGTTGCTTGTTACGGTATTCACACTAAGACCAACTGATTCAGCAAAACCAAACCACGGAATCAAGCCTGAGAAAATAATCAATACATAGTCAAATGTAGAGATACCTTCCAGACGGATCTTAAAAATGGATATATAAACTAAAAAGTAGGCAGATAAAAAGAGAAGTGGATTTAACAAAATCCACAATCCTCCTAACATTGAACCTGCATATCTTTGCCTGATATCATCCACGGTGATATTAGCGAGCATCTTACGATGAGCAAACATAAATGCAAATGGGTTATTCATTTTTATAACTCCTTAAAAATCCCCGAAAAATTCTTTTATTCCTGTAACAATTTTATGGGAAGCTTGTCCATTACCAAAAAGATTTGGGCTATAAGGTTGTGTAATCTCTTGATTCATATAATCGGAAAGACATTCTGTCTCTGGGTTCACTAGGCGATTCCAACCACATTCAACCGTTTCAACCCACTCTGTTTCAGATCGAAGTGTGAAACAAGGTACCTTCATAAAATAGGCCTCTTTTTGAACGCCACCAGAATCTGTCACAATACCTTTTGCATTTTTCTCCAATAATATCATTTCCAAATAAGATACTGGATCAATAATCATCAGATTCGTAGCCCCTAAAAATTCATCAAGACCAAACTCGTTAATCCGAGCTTTCGTTCTAGGGTGCAATGGCAAAATCACTTTACCTGGAATCGAGGCAATCGAAGATAGAATGGCCTTCAACCTATTCTTATCGTCTGTATTCTCGGCACGATGAATAGTGGCTAAATAATAGGAACCTGATTCCACCCCGAAGTGTTGATGAAGATCATACTGTTTTTCAGTCAATTCTGTATTATATAGAACCGCATCATACATCACATCCCCAATGTTAGAAACCCCATTGATGATCCCTTCATTAGATAAGTTTCTAACCGCTGTTTCAGTCGGTGCAAAAAGCAGTTGTGAAACATGATCGGTCAAAATTCTATTAACTTCTTCAGGCATCTTCTTGTTGAAGCTTCGCAATCCACTTTCCACATGAAATAACGGGATATGAAGCTTGCTAGCCGCTAAAGCTCCAGCTAATGTGGAATTGGTATCCCCATAAACAAGAACACCCTCTGGCTTTTCCGCAATTAAAAGTTCCTCTATTTTATCAAGCATGAGGCCTGTTTGTTTCCCATGTGTTGAACTTCCAATCCCTAAATCATAATCCGGCTTGGGAATCCCTAATTCCTCAAAAAAGACTCCAGCCATTTTATAATCATAATGTTGCCCTGTATTAACGATTAATTCTTCAAAACTATGCCTTAACACTCTTGATACGGGTGCAACTTTAATAAACTGAGGTCTAGCTCCTACAACTGTCATTATTTTTCTCATAACCAAACCCCCAGATCTCCCAGATTTTACAGACGATAGTATTGTGTTGAATCTACAGGAATAGATTTCAAGACGTTTCTAGTATCTAAAATTTGTTTACTTTTAGAAGTCACTAGTCGGTAATCCACATTGGAATGATCGGTTGTAATGACTGTAATATCAGCATTTAATAAAGTTTCACCGTTCAAGTCTACACTCTCATAGAATTTCCCTTTATATCGAAAACTTGGAATATATGGATCGCTAATTTGAACATGGCAACCCTTAGCTTCAAGTAATTCAATGATTTTCAAAACAGGAGACTCACGATAGTCATCAATATCTTTTTTATAGGCAACCCCTAATAATAGGACATTGGACCCTTTTAAACTCTTCTGATCCTCGTTTAATATTGAAGATATTTTCTCTACTACAAACTCCGGCATGGAATTATTAATTTCACCTGCCAACTCTATTAAGCGAGTGTGGTAGTTATACTCTCTTGCCTTCCAAGTGAGATAGAAAGGATCGATGGGAATACAGTGTCCCCCTAATCCTGGCCCTGGATAGAATGCCATGAAGCCATAAGGCTTTGTCTTCGCAGCATCAATTACTTCCCAAACATCAATTCCCATTTTATTACATAGAATAGCCATTTCGTTTGCCAAAGCAATATTGATATGACGGAAAGTATTTTCATAGATTTTTTCCATTTCGGCTACTGCAGGGCTAGAAACTTCATGGATATCCCCTTCTAAGACAGAACGGTACATGGTAGCCGCAACTTTCGTGCACTCTTGCGTAATTCCACCAACTACCTTTGGTGTGTTTTTGGTATTAAAGCTCTTATTCCCTGGATCAACACGTTCAGGGGAATAAGCAAGGAAGAAATCCTCACCACACTTAAGGCCAGATTGCTCAAGAATCGGCTTGACCAGTTCTTCTGTTGTGCCAGGATAGGTTGTGCTTTCGAGTACAACTAGCATTCCAGGATGGATATATTTAGAAATTTCTTTAGTAGAAGATTCTACATAACTTGTATCTGGTTGTTGGTAAATATCTAAGGGAGTTGGAACACAAATAGCTACTGCATCGACTTCACCCAAAAAGGAATAGTCTGAAGTTGCGCGAAGTTTTTTTGCTTTTACAATTTCTCTTAAATCATTATCAATTACATCACCAATATAATTAACCCCTTGATTGACCATATCAACCTTATTCTTCTGCACATCAAAACCAATTACACTAAAACCCGCCTTTGCCTTCTCCACAGCAAGCGGTAGACCTACGTAACCCAGTCCCACAACACCGATGACAGCCGATTTATTATGAAATTTTTCATTCAGTTTCTCGGCTTGTTGCGAAAATAAAGTGTTTAGAACTGTCATTAGTTTTTAACTCCCTTCAAAAAGAAATCACAAACAACCTGAATCACATATTCTTGATCTTCAGCGGATAATTCCGGATATAAAGGTAATGCCATGGTTCCAAATGAAGCCTTTTCCGACTCAGGCATACTTCCTTCACCATATCCAAGATCTTTATACACATCTTGACGATGTAAAGGGACGGGGTAATACACACCAGAAGATATTCCCTTATCTCCTAAAAATTTAAGCAACTCATCACGATATTCTGTTTGAATAATATATAAATGGAATACAGATTGCCGATCTTCTTCCACATAAGGTAAAGTAATAGGTAATTCTGCTAATCCACGATCATAAATGGCCGCTTTCTCTCTTCTCTTCTCATTCCATTGATCAATGTATTGAAGCTTAACCTGCAGCATTGCAGCTTGAATGGAATCAAGTCGACTATTATAGCCTATCATGGAATGATAGTACTTAGGAAAGCTTCCATGCACACGAAGAATTCTTAGCTTTTCAGCTAATTCATCATCATTAGTTACAATAATTCCTCCATCCCCATATCCCCCTAGATTTTTCGTTGGAAAGAATGAGAAACAACCTGCGATCCCCATAGATCCAATCTTCTTGCCTTTGTAAGTCGCACCTATAGCTTGGCAAGCATCTTCGATCACATATATGTTGTGCTTCTTGGCGATAGCAAGTATTGGATCCATATCAACAGGTTGGCCAAAGATATGAACAGGAATAATCGTTTTTGTTTTTTCTGAAATTGCCGCCTCTAATTGATTTACATCTAGATTATAGGTTTTAGGATCAATATCAACGAATACAGGTGTAGCCCCTACCTGTGACACAACTTCAGCAGATGCAAAGAAGGTAAAGGGAGTTGTGATCACTTCATCTCCAGGACCCACTCCTAACGCATCAAGTGTTAAAAGCAGTGCATCGGTACCATTCGCAACACCAATTGCATGCTTTACTCCACAATATTGGGCTATGGATTCCTCTAATTTTTTAACAAAAGGCCCCATGATATAGTTTCCACTTTCTAATACTGTTAAAACTGCCTGATCAATTTCCTCTTTAATTGATTGATACTGGGCTCTTAGATCAAGTAAAGGGATTTTTTTCATCACAAACATCTCCTCGAAATCTGATTATTTATAATTCATCCAAATGTATAGGACGCGATTCTTCAGCGGCTTTATAGACAGCAAGAACTAGTTTTAGTGCATTTTTTCCATCTTGGCCTGTAACCACAGGATCACGGTCCGTCATAATAGCCTCAACCATATCAGCAATAATCTGCTGATGTCCCGAAACCCCATACGGATCTTTTTCAACCTGTAAAACAATATCATCCGCTATTTCTTTCGGAACAGCCTCAAACGCCCAGTGTTTAATCCAGTTTGCGTTAGGCCCTGCAATTATCGCTGTCCCTGTTTCTCCAAATACACTGAATGATTCCTCTAGATTTTTAGGATAAATGGTAGCCGCAGCCTCAATAATACCTAGTGCGCCGTTCTTAAATCTTAAGGCAGCTACTGCCACGTCTTCTGCTTCAATATTTCGCAAGCGGGTTGCTCCATAGGCTTGAACCTCTTCAATGGGTCCCGCCACCCATAATAACAAGTCTAAATTATGAATGGCCTGGTTCATTAACACACCACCATCCATTTCCTTTGTTCCTCTCCAAGCCGCCTGATCATAATACGCTTGGTTTCGATTCCACCGAACAGTCGCATTCACATGACTAATTTTTCCAAACAGTCCATCGTCCACGGCTCCTTTAAGAGCTTGTACTGCTGGCCTAAAGCGGTTTGGATGGACTACGCCAAGTTTAACTCCATTTTCCTTACAAGAATTAATAATTCGATCTGCATCTTCGAGAGTCAGCGCAATTGGCTTTTCAACGATGATATGTTTCTTAGCATTCGCCGCATGAATTGCGAGAGGAGCATGAATTCCACTTGGAGTACAAATATTAATTACATGCAATTCGGGTTGATTGTTTATCAATTCACTTATAGATAAATAACCTGGTACAGCATAGGTTTCTGTAAACTCCCTTAATCTCTCAGGATTGGTATCACAAAATGCAATGAGATTTGCGTTCTTAATACTGTTAATCGCCTCAATATGTTTTTTTGCAATATGTCCGCACCCAATAATCGCGAAGTTAATCACTGCATTTCCACCTCTACATTCATTACCATTTTTCGACAACGCTTTTAGAATATCATAATTTAATATCTCTGTAATCTATGTCATTATAAATATATAAGTCATCAAATCTATCTACACAATATTATAAGAAATGTCAATAGAACTCAAGGTCTGTTTGTAGGCAATTAAGGAAAAAACAGACTGAAGAGAATACAAACATATAATAAACCAAGTCCCATGGTTAAATTGGTATAAAAGCAAAAAACCCCAAAGTAAGTTCACCATTTTTCCTGTGAGGCTTACCTTAGGGATACAGACTTTTTTATTTCGTCGACCTATTCGCCAACCTATATCTCAATCTTATAATCCTCGCAATCCGAAGCAATGGCTGCTTCTTTTTCCCCATCAATCCGACCACTTCTGAACCAATCTCTAAAGCAATCAAGACCAATCCAATAAGGATCGCCGCTCCCCACAGGGTTGACTGTGAAAAGATTACAGCAGAAACCGCAAATAACGCACTCACACCATAAATAATGATAACCGTATTGCGGTGAGAAAATCCCATAGATAAGATACAATGGTGTAAATGATTCTTATCCGGCTGGGAGATTGGCTTCTTATTGACAATACGACGGATAATTGCATAGAAAGTATCTGAAAGAGGTACTCCAAGGATTAAAATTGGAACCAGGAAAGCGATCAAGGTAAGTTGCTTAAATCCTAGAATAGAAAGTACAGCCAAATTAAATCCTAAGAAAAGCGCTCCAGTATCCCCCATGAAAATCTTCGCAGGGTGGAAATTGAAGAATAAAAATCCAATGACACATCCCAATAAGATAACACTCAAAATGAGTGCAAGGGTATTTCCCATGAGAATAGACATGACCATAATAGCAGATACAGCAACACCAGAGACCCCAGCAGCCAATCCATCTAACCCATCAATTAAATTGACTGCATTGGTCACTCCAACAAGCCAAAAGATTGTAATCGGAATACTTAACCATTGAAAATATACCTGACCGTTAAACGGCAAGTTAATAAAATCAACCTTAAGGCCACACCATATAACTACAAGGGCGGCTATGAGTTGCCCTAACATTTTCATTTTCGGTGATATTTGGTATTTATCATCTATCATACCCGTAAGAGCAATAATAGCACCACCAATTAATATACCAATCGATTCCTTGTTCTTAGGCACATAAATATAGAACGACACTACAAACGCAATAAAAATTGCTAAACCACCCATACGTGGCATGATTCGAGTGTGTACCTTACGATGATCAGGTTGATCGACAACACCCCATTTTATGGCAAGTTTCTTGACAAGGGGGGTCGATACCAGCGTCAGTACCATTGCAACTGCAAAACAAATCAAATAGGTTGCCAAGAATATCCTCTCCCATGAAGGTTCTCGTATACGAGAATATTTTATTCTGATCTAGGGCCCACGTCAATTATTTATTTTTTACTTCTTGACGCTTCCATATAGGCTTTAATTGCAAATTTGGGTAAGACTAATTGTCTCTTCCAACGAGTAGGTTGTGAAAGTAATCGATATAACCATTCTAGATTTAATTTTTGCCAGAGTTCAGGAGCACGCTTCACCTTTCCCGCAATAACATCCAAACTTCCGCCAACACCTATCGCAACCTTCGTATTTAATCGATTCTTATTATTATAAATCCAAAGCTCTTGTCTTGGCGCACCTAAAGCAACGACCAAAATATCCGCTTTCGAATTTTGAATCGATCGAATAACCTCATCCTCTTTATCCTTAAAGAACCCGTTATGCCTTCCTGCTAACACCACATTCGGATACCGTTTCGAAATTATATCGGTAGCAGCTTTATTAACCTCTTCACTAGATCCTAGAAAATAGAAGGACCACCCAAATAAATTACCTTCTTCAAGAAGCTTGAGTAAAAGATCATACCCTGCTACACGTTCTTGAACAGGTTCTCCTTTCCATCTAGAAGCCATAACAATTCCTATTCCATCTGGCGTAATTAAGTCTGCCTTCTCCGTCACATCCCTGATCACCTGATCCTCTTGAGCAATCATGACAATCTCAGGATTGGCTGTAATTATATGAAAGGGCTTGTCTTCGTGCTTGCTATCAATTATATCTGTTATTTTCCTTACTGTTTGCTCCATGTTCCATTTTGAAAATGGAACACCAAGGATTTCTACTACATCCTTCATTCTATTCACCTTTTCCTAAAAATAGACGATAAAAATATATCATTAAATACTCGATTAAAAGAATACATCTAGTCTATTTATAACACATATTACCTTTAATTAA
>DATFAS010000190.1:0-30553 GCA_035254305.1 Bacillota bacterium | reverse complement strand
TCTTCATTAATTTTGTTAGATTAATTGACTATGATAATCCCATATTTTGTTTTCCTCCAAGTTTTCTTTCATAACTCGACTCTTGATATCATCCCAGCAGCTTGTGAAAATACAGAATTTCATAATGGCAAAGTCCTAAACCACGATTCTGTATATAACTGTTAACACAAAAGTTTCGACATTTTGGTATGCTTAAAGTAGATGTAGGACGAAACCTTTTGAAAAAATTGAATTAGATGCATCTGAACCCTTGTATATCGGATGCATGGTGAAGGAAGATTGAGGAGGGATTTGACGTTGGAAGCTTCAGATGTTGTGCTTTGTACTCCGCTGCAACAATTAAAGGATGAGCATGTAGCGCTGAGGGTAGAAATGGATCTTTTCTATGAGATCGCTGAAGAGATTGAATTTGATTCTGGTCCAGCTGTTGGTCAACTGTTTGCCAAATTATATGATCGGATTTCGTCTTTTACTAATGCTCTGAATACACATTCCAAACGAGAGGAAGAAGGATTGTTTCCCATAATGTCCCGCCGACTCGGGAAAGATGATAGAACGATCGAAGGGATGGAATTTGAACATGAGAAGGCAGAGAAGCATCTGCGAGATTTTCTAACTGAAGCCGATCAAGCGGGGCCCACCATTGATGAAAATGATGCGAAAGCAATTTCGGTATACGCTGAGCAAGCTTATGCTACCTTAACACAACACTTTGCTAAGGAAGAGAAAATGCTGTTTCCGCTTGCGGAAACAATTCTATCGATTGACGAGAAGAACGAGCTGGAACAACGATTTCAGGAACCATAGTACAAACGAAAGGAGCTGCTTATAAACAGCTCCTTCGAATTTCGCATTCAGAAAAATTTCTTTCTATTCTTATCTCATGTGCGACTAAATCATGAATATATCCTACATAATCTATGATTCCAATCATCACTGATATTTTTTCGTACTTTTACAAAATATAACATATATATAAACAAACCTGGAGTCTAGAATTCATGAAGAATTACACGAATGATAATACTTCTAGAAGATATATAGCACATGTAAGCCAACTAGGTACAACGCAAGTTCATTTACGGAACCCCTATATCATTGCTTGGTGGTCAATAGCTTTCCCCGGATTTGGGCATCTTTTATTGTCAAAATATTTAAGGGGTATCCTATTGTTCATTTGGGAAATGGTTATTAATTTGAATTCTCATCTCAATTTAGCTATAGTTTATTCTTTTATCGGAGAATTTGAGAAAGCCAAAGGAGCTTTGGATACCAGATGGCTCATGCTTTATCTTCCAACTTATTTTTTTGCTATTTGGGATAGTTATCGAACGGCTGTTGATATGAATAAAATTACACTTTTAGCCATACGGGAAAACCACCGTTTTAATTCATTTATTATTGGGACTTTAGAAATCAATTATTTGGACAAGCGCAAACCCCTTATGGCATTTTTGTGGTCGTTTCTCATGCCGGGAATGGGACAACTCTATATCCACCGAATTATTGCTTCTTTCTTTGTTCTTATCTGGATGATCGTTATCTCTTATTTTTCTCATTTTGCCGAGGGGTTAAATCTCATCTTCATGAGTGAACTTCATCAAGCTACTGAAATATTTGATAAACAATGGCTGTTATTTTTACCTTCAATTTATGGCTTTGCAGCCTATGATGCTTACATCAATACAGTAGAAAATAATAAGCTTTACATTAGAGAGCAGCGTGGATATCTTAAAAGAGCATATCAACATCCTCAATTCAAAGTTAAATTTGATGGGAGATAACTAAATGCAAGTCTTTTCTATATTTGAACATTCTCTTTCCATTGAGTTGGCGATTACTAAATTAGAACAAGAGGGAGTTTATAAAGCAAACATTTTTGTTGTTCCGATTGATGAATCCGATGATCGTTTAAATGTCTTTGATTCCATTCATGATTCGGATGGGTTCTCTTTTATTGATAAAGCAATGGCATATGCCACTGCGCTTGGTGTTGTGGGAACAAGTATCGGGTTTAAATTAGACTGGGGACCAATTATTTGGGGACTAATAGCTGCTGGCTTTGGCTTTTTGATTGGATTTTTATGGGACATGCTTATTATTAAATTCATCAAAAACGGCAATAGACCGGAAAGGAAAACACTTCCTCTCATTATCTTGATTGTTGAATGTGAAAAAGAGCAAGTTAAGGGAGTTGAATTTATCTTAAAAGAAAATAAAGCAATAGGATATAGCACCCCATTTAGAGATAGCATAAAAAAATGAACCCTATTCCCAAGTTTATTAGGATAGGGTTTCAACACTTGATTTATCTACTATTTTACATAATTACATAGTTTACCGATTTCCTCTACTTCCACTGTCACAACATCTCCTGACTTCATCGGACAACTACCAGAAGGTGAACCAGTAGCCAAAACATCGCCTGGCTCTAGTGTCATAACTTGTGAAATCCAACTAATCAAGAAAGGAATGGAAAGTGACATTTGATTCGTATTACCATCTTGTACAACTTTACCGTTTAGAGTTGTTACGATTCGTAAATTCGTTGGATCAATACCGGTCACAATCCATGGACCCAATGGCCCAAAAGTATCAAAACCTTTACCGCGTGTAAACTGGGGATCCGTTTTTGTAAGATCTCTAGCAGTCACATCATTAAATACAGTACAGCCAAAAACGTAATCCAATGCGTCTTCTTCTTTTATATTTTTACCCCGTTTCCCAATAACGATTGCTACTTCTCCCTCTAATTCCACCTGCTGGGTTAATTCAGTTGAAGGAAGAATAATTTCTCCTCCATCTGGAATCAAGGAAGATGTTGGTTTTAAGAACAGAAACGGTTCTTTGAGATTGGCTGTTCCACCTGTTTCCTTTGCATGTCCAGCGTATGTCCAGCCAAAATTCACCACTTTTGAGGGTACTACCGGCTCTAAAATTTTCACATCACTATAGTTAACTCTTACGCCATCATATTTTAGTTCATTGTTTAGAACTTCAGTAAAATCACTGGATAATTGTGAAATTTTATCATTTTCAACAATTCCGTAATATATTTTACCGTCATGATTCTGATAACGAACAATCTTTTGCGTTTTTTGCAGTACCTTCATCACCAGACCAACTCCATCTCTAGATTAAATCACAGCTACTTCAACATGAAAGATCCGAATTAGCCATAGTATAGCTATGTCAAATATGGATCCGCTTTTTGAACCATTTATTTAAAGACTAAGATCTCTCTTAATCTATTTGGGAACCTTTGTTTAAGTGCTAGATTTTTTTCTATGCATTATATCACACGATACCATAAAATAAAAACAAATATTTAATGAATTTTACCAACCAAATGTTACTCCCTATACTATGCTTCCCTCTTTTTACTAAACCCTACCTTGATTTAGTGCTTTCAAATTAACTTCAGCCATTACTAACGGTATTCATACTATCAAAATAGATCAAAAAAAACAATTGTTGTAATCGCAACGAGTACATCCAGTTTTTTACTAAATTACATTTCACATATAGTCAGGCTAACTCATAAAACAGTTACATTGAGATAATTCTTCCAACTAGTATCGAAGGATACTTATATTTTCTATCTATTGATTATTTTGCTTGCAAACTTTATAATACCTTCTGTTAACTAAATAGCATTCGGATGAACCATACAGGAGAAGATCAATCGATCTACCGATGGGGCAAGAAGTTGATTGGACAACTTTGAAACTCTCAGGTCTTTAGTAATAAGTAGAACTGTATGGGGACGAATCTCTGGAGAGACTCCCCCGTGAACCATTGATTACGGAAGAGAGCACCGAAGGAGCAAATCCACTTGATTGTGGATAATCTCTCAGGTAAAAGGACAGAGACAAGCGACAGGAAAAACCGACCCCACATCGGTTTATTTTTCTATCCTTGTATCTCCAGAGACCATTTCATTTCTATGAAATGGTTTTTATTTTTCCTATTTGAAGAATGGAGATGGAGAAAGTGAATCAAGTATTAGAATTAATTAATCATTATGTATGGGGGCTTCCCACTTTAATCCTACTTGTAGGAACCGGAATTCTCCTAACTGTACGCCTGCGTGGTCTGCAGTTCAGCAAACTCTGGTATGCCCACAAATTAGCGTTTGGAAAATCTCAGGACAAATCCTCTGCTGGTGACATCAGTCACTTTCAAGCGCTGATGACTGCAATGGCCGCTACGATTGGGACAGGAAACATCGCTGGAGTTGCTACTGCTGTGTCCATCGGTGGGCCTGGTGCAGTCTTTTGGATGTGGATGACGGCTTTATTCGGCATGGCTACAAAATATTCTGAGGCTATACTTGCCGTAAAATATCGAATCAAAGGCCCGAACGGAGAATATTCCGGTGGTCCCATGTATTATCTAGAATACGGCCTTCGCAAAAAATGGCTGGCTGTATTATTTGCTATCTTTGGCACGACCGCCTCCTTTGGGATTGGAAATATGGTACAGTCCAATTCAGTCGCTGAAGCTCTGAAAATCAACTTTTCTATTCCTCCTGTGTGGAGTGGGATCCTGATGGCGATTTTTGTGGGGATTGTTATACTTGGAGGAGTAAAAAAGATCGGGAAGGTAACGGGCTATTTCGTTCCGGTGAAAGCTTTCTTCTATATTATTGCAGGTCTGATTATTATTTTTTACCACATAGATCAAATCCCTACGGCCTTCTCCCTTATCTTTGCTGGTGCATTTCATGGCACCGCAGCTGTAGGTGGCTTTGCTGGAGTTGGCGTTGCAGCAGCTGTACAAATCGGTGTAGCACGTGGTGTGTTTGCCAATGAAGCCGGACTCGGAAGTGCACCAATCGCTGCGGCTGCGGCAAAGACCAATACACCTGCTAAACAGGCTCTCGTTTCTATGACAGGAACATTCCTTGATACATTTATAGTCTGTACGATTACGGGCTTGGTACTGATTACAACCGGTGCATGGAAGACGGGAAAAACAGGTGTAGAAGCAACCACACTTGCTTTCCAATCCGTGTTTGGTAGTACAGGGAGTACGATTCTAGGGATTGCCATCATGTTATTTGCTTTTTCTACCATGCTAGGTTGGTCATACTATGGAGAGAAATGCGCAGAGTATCTGTTTGGCAGAGCTTCTGTTCGCTACTATCGGTATATTTTTGTTACTGTTGTTGCTTTTGGAGCTATTTCAAAGCTTGATATGGTCTGGACATTTGCCGATATTGCTAATGGACTGATGGCCATTCCTAACTTGATTGGTCTCGTCGGTCTAAGCGGTGTCATTGTCGCTGAAACAAACCGTTTCCTAAAAGTAGGTAGATCAGAAATGTTAGATCAAGATATAGCAAGCTAGTTGGTTTGAAAAAATAAGGTATAATAAATGTAAGAGGTTGTCCTAACAGACAACCTCTTACATTTATTTTGCCGCTGAATGCTGGGTCTGAATATTGTCAAAAGGAAACACTTTTGCTAGCAATGACGCAAATACAATGGCTGTCAATAGAAAACCAGCAATCATACCAATAACCCCTTTCCACCCAAATGCAGACCAAAACACTCCAGCTGTTGTTCCACCTATACTAGAACCCGCATAATAAAAGAATAGATAGAGTGAAGAGGCCTGAGCCTTATCGTGAAGGGCGCGATATCCCACCCAACCACTTGCGATAGAATGACTTCCGAAGAACCCGAACGTCATAATCGGTAATCCTACTATCTTTAGCCATAGATTGGAATCCAAAGTTAGGCAAACCCCTGTCAATGTAATGAATAGAGATAGTGTAAGAACCTTTTGTTTCCCATATTTACCGGCCATCTTCGCCACCCACACGGAACTAAACATCCCCACAAGATATACAATGAAGATCCAGCCCACTAGTGTCTGACTGAGTGAGTACGGTGGAGCAGTTAGAACATACCCCACATAATTAAATAGGGCGACGTTACTGCCAAGGATCAGAAACCCAATGGCATACAAAGTTAGTAATACAGGGTCCTTCAAATGACTGACTAAAGATAATAGCAGCTTACCAATTTGGGGTGAACGAGGATGAAAATTTTGAGACTTTGGTAGGTTAGCAAAAAATATGAAACTAGCCAGAATACTAATCAAGCTAATCGTTCCTAACGCAATGTGCCAGTTAAACAGATCAGTCAGCATTCCGGAAATGATTCGTCCAGATACAGCCCCAAGAGAATTTCCACTGATGTAGAGTCCCATTGCTATGCCAAGACTACCTGGTTCCATCTCCTCTCCCAAATAAGCCATAGCGATGGAAGGGAGACCCCCCAAAGCGAATCCCTGAATCACCCGGAAAACTAGCAGAGCCTCATAGGTTGTACTAAATGCAGTTAAAATGGACAAAATGGACGCTGCAAGCATAGAGATCATCATGATGGGTTTACGGCCCCATACTTCCGATAAAGAACCAAAGAACAGCATACTAAATGCTAGGGAAATAGTTGTCAAAGAAAGTGATAAACTGGCCACTGTTGGTGATATGTGAAATTCCTTGGTGTACTCTGGCAGCAAAGGTTGTGTACTGTACAAGATCGCAAAAGTGTTGAATCCTGCTGCAAAGAAGGCTACGTTTGATTTATGAAAAGCAGCTGTACCTTGTTTTATGTAACCCATGTTGATGAAACCTCCCTCAATTCTTCCGTTCACACTTCTTATACTATCACCCACCATTCATGATGTATAATTCATTATAATCATGTTTTTAATGCACAGTTGTAATGAATCACTACACTATTCTTTAACGGAGGATTCATAATGGAGTGGCAGCAGCTCGAATACTTTCAAACCCTAGCACGTTTACAGCATGTAACCCAGGCAGCAGAATCCCTATCCCTTTCTCAGCCAGCCCTAAGCCGTTCTATTGCTCGACTAGAAGAAGAATTGGGAGTCCCACTCTTT
Source organism: Bacillota bacterium (assembly GCA_035254305.1). Taxonomy (GTDB): domain Bacteria; phylum Bacillota; class Bacilli; order Aneurinibacillales; family RAOX-1; genus DATFAS01. The sequence continues at coordinate 23,635 of DATFAS010000190.1, read as the reverse complement.
AACCGTCAAGGTCGTACCATTGTCCTTAATCGATATGGGCAACTCTTTTTGAAAAGAGTAAATCGCATGCTAATAGAGTTTAACATGGGTAAACAGGAGCTTAACGATCTGGTTCATCCCGAGTATGGAGAGGTAGCCTTGGGGTTTCTGCATACGATGGGCACTAGCTTAATTCCTGATTTAATTGGGACCTTCCGAGTCCACTCTCCGATGACTCGTTTTCAACTGACTCAAAATCACAGTTACTCCCTATTGGAGCATCTGAACGCTGGAGAGCTGGATCTTTGTCTGATTGCTGAACCGACCGAAACAAAGATTCCAATTCAATGGATCCCACTTTGGAGTGAAGAGCTTTTTGCCATCCTACCACCTGAGCATCCTCTCGCTAGTGCCGAAAGCATTATGCTCGAAGAAATTGCAAATGAATCATTTATCTTTTTGAAGAAGGGGTATGCACTGCGTGATACGACAGATCGGTTGTTCCAACAAGTTGGAATCCATCCTAAAATTACTTTTGAAGGAGAAGAAGTTGCTACCGCAGCCGGGCTCGTCGCCGCTGGGCTGGGTGTTTCTCTTCTTCCTGATGTGGGATTAGACAAGAGCAAAATTGCTTATATCCATGTCCGTCATCCCAAGTGCCAACGTGTGATAGGAATGGCTTTGGTGAAGGAACGCTTCTTGTCACCTGCAGCCATGCGGTTCAAGCAGTTTGTGATGAGCCACTTTGGTAGGATGGATTCGATTTAGTTAGTTACCCACTATTCACCTTATGGACTTTGGATAGGAATCCCAGTGGCCATATGTTAAGATGGGTGGGTCGAATCTATAGAGGTAGGAGATTAGAGAAATGGATGCATTAATCATACTAACAGCCGTTTTTATTCTGGGGATTTTATCTAAAAATACAGCCGTTTGGTTCGCAGCGGGTTTTCTATTTTTCCTTCGACTGTTTTCAACCGATGCCATTCTTAATTGGGCATCGAAGTACGGCATAAATTGGGGCATTGCAATCCTTACGATTGGTGTACTCGCACCCATTGCAACAGGAAAAATCACCTTAGAAAACTTGTATAATACGTTGAAAAGCGGATTTGGTATTTTATCGATTATCATTGGAATTGGAGTTGCCTATATGGGTGGACGAGGGACAGATTTACTCCGTACCCAACCACAAATTGTCACAGGTGTGCTGGTTGGTACGATCATAGGGGTAGCTTTCTTTCGTGGAATCCCTGTCGGGCCACTGATTGCAGCAGGAATTTTAGCTCTATTTTCCGGTTTCTTTAAATAAATTCAAGGAAATAAGGGATGACCACCTTTTAATTAAGTCTATTATTTGGTCATCCTATTTTTATCCTTTTAATCAACCCTTATACACCAATGCTTTACGATCACTCGCTAAAAAGGGTTGCTCAAGCCAACTATTATTAATCATTATATTCATCCACTTACTCTCAACCGCTATATCATCTACTATAACTGAACCGTACTTGGCAACTAAATCTCTTCTTGGAGATGCAGCCATCCCTGTTCCATAATAAACAAGTGCTGTTTTGTACAAAAAGCCCATTAAAAACATCATTAATTTATCAGAAAATGGGGCAACCGTCGAATTGGTAATTTCTGAATCATAATCAGGAGGAGACGGAAGATCCGACTCTCTTAGAACCTCACAAAATAATTCGGTGTGTCTTTTTTTGATCTCAGTGGCTTCAATCAAAAAATTCCTCGCATCCTTTGACTTTACTACCTGACTGAAAGCAATGGATAATGCTTTTGCCATAAAGCTTTTCTTTAAATTAAATATAAGATCTGTTATTTCTATACAATTCAACGGTCTTTTGTCACCAAGCCATCCAGTTAAAAAGTTTTCACTTTTTATAAATTCAATATTCACAGGTGGTGAGATATGAGGTGCTCTAAAATAAATTCCTTTATTTAACAGCTCAGCTTTTGTTCGATTACATAATTCGATAGCTGAGGCATTACACTCCGTAAAATAATGACGCACATCTTCTCGACTAACAGAAGTGACTGCTGCGCTGTATGCATGACATCCATGAATGGACATGATATTTAAAAAATGAAGACAAAACTGGTCCGTAAATAACCGTGGTGTCTTCATATTTACATCATGATCTGTAAATCCTTGGGGAATGGGAAAGTTATCACTTGAAAGAAATGTTTTTATTTTTTCAACATGGCTTTCACCTAAATGAATAGCGTACTCGATAAGGGATCGAATACCAGAATCCTCGACTATTTCTAACATGTATCTGTTTACACAAAGCCCCAAGGTATCATTCATATATTGTGTCCAAAGAGTAGCTAACTCTGCCGAGGTTAAGTCTGGGTGATGTGTCTCCACGATTTAAAGCCTCCTTTATTCCTCATCATTTACTTAGAATACTCTTTATTAGCTAAAACATACGGAATAAAAGTTTAAGGCCATAAGAAAAAGGAGCATCACTAAAGTCGATACTCCCAAGCTATTGAATCCCAGCTCAACACAATGCAAGCTGGCAACCTGAATTCTTTTAAAATTTATGATACTTCAATATGTCTTTTGCTTGTTTTCCGTACAGCTTGGACCTCTTCGTCACCAAGTTCGGATTCGATTTGAGAGTCCTTCGAAGACTCACCCATTCGCCAGTAGACAAGTAAGCTAACAGCTATGGATGCCGCTACATAGTAATAGAAGAGTGATTCGCTTCCGATGCTTTTTAGCCATAATGCAATGTATTCCGCCGTTCCGCCGAAAACTGCAACTGTGAATGCGTAAGGGAACCCTACGCCAAGTGCGCGAATTTCAGTCGGAAAAAGCTCAGCTTTAACAATCGCATTAATCGAAGTGTATCCCGTGACAATAGTAAGTCCCATCATCATCAGCAAGAAGGCCACGATGGGACTCTTCGTATGCTCCATAAACATAAACAGTGGTACCGTCAACAGTGTTCCCAAGATACCGAAGCTAATCAACAGTGGGCGCCGCCCAATACGATCAGAGAGCATTCCAGCCAGTGGTTGCATAATGACGAATACTAGCAAGGCTATAAAATTGATCCAGCTAACAACCTCTTTGGGAAGGCCGACTGTGTTGACCATAAATTTTTGCAAATAGGTTGTATAAGTGTTAAAAGCTAATGTTCCACCAAGTGTAAGACCAACAACTGTTATGACTGCCTTCGGGTACTTCATCAATGCTCGCAAAGTCCCTGCTTTTTCCTTACTTTTAGAATTCATTTCTGAAAACTGTTCAGATTCATCCATAGATCGACGTAACCACAGAACGGTCAATGCACCCATAGCACCAATGACGAAGGGAATACGCCAACCCCAAGATTTCATTTCCGGTTCACTAAGTAATTGCTGTAGAATGATTTGAATACCAAGAGCAATAAGCTGTCCTGCGATCAGTGTCACATACTGGAAGCTTGAGTAGAACCCACGACGACCGGTGCTTGCCATTTCGGAAAGATATGTAGCAGAGGTACCATACTCTCCCCCAAGAGACAAGCCTTGCAATAGGCGGGCGAGAACCAAAATAATCGGGGATAGGATACCGATGGAGGCATATCCTGGCGTGCAGGCAATAATTAAGGAACCACTAGCCATTATGGTGATTGATAGTGTTAGTGCTGAACGGCGTCCATGACGGTCAGCATATCGCCCCATCAGCCAGCTTCCGATTGGACGCATAAGAAATCCGACGGCAAAGATGGCTGCAGTATTAAGCAGTTGGCTGGTTGCGTTGCCTTTCGGGAAGAATACCGACGAGAAATACACGGCAAAAGCGGAATAGACATACCAATCGTACCATTCAATTAGATTCCCAATGGAACCCTTGAATATATTGCTAGCAACTTTTCGCGTACTAGTAGAATCCTTCGATTCATTCATTTTTAAATCTCCTCCTGATGTACTTTTAGACAATCCTTAATCAAATCACAGAGAAATTTTACAGCATATATCCCCTTTTTTTCCTTCACTAAATATCTACGCAAATTTTATGCCAACCCATTTAAGTAAGCTGTATCACTCACTTTCCAAAAATCTCTTAATAAAAAGAAAAAAATCCGGCAAAAATTTCCGAGTATTACGGATTTTTTTGCCGGATTAGTTAAATAATTCATCATATTTGCTATTCTACTATCTTGCAAAATCTTACTCATCGCTTGTTTCATCATAGTATTTTTTGGCTCCCGGATGGAGTGGCACCACAAGATCTTTCCCAGCATCCTTCCGAGCTATTTGATTCGCTGCTTCATGTGCGTCTTGCAAAAGTTTTAGATTCTCAAAAAAGGTTTTGGTTAGTTTATAGACCTGCCCATCTGATAAGTCACTACGTACTAAGAGGATATTACGAATGGCTACTGTAGGAACGGGTCGTTTGTTTTGATAGACACCAACGGGTAGCTCAGCTTTTTCAAAAAACGGAAAACGTTGTGTTAGTTGAATAATATCTGTTGGCTGGATAGGAACAATTTCTACTTTTTTCGACCTCTGCAGATCCAAGACTGCAGGATTAGGAAGCCCTGATGTAACAAATGCAGCATCAATTGAATTGTTTTTCAATTGTTCAATCGCTTCAGCGTAAGAGAGATATTCAGCTTTCAGGTCATTATACGTAATGCCATGTCCCTCCAAAATCATTCGTGCATTCAACTCTACTCCACTATTCGGTGCGCCTACTCCCACCCGTTTGCCTTTCAAATCAAACACAGACTGAATATGACTCTCTCCAAGCGTAACAATTTGCACATAGTTCAAATAAAGGCCTGCCACTGCTTTTATATTTTGATTCGGGCCATTTATTTTAAAGTCTTCTTGACCCATGAGTGCAAAAGAAGCAACATCCGACATCGCAAAGGCTAGATCCGCTTTTTTACTTTCCAAAAGCTTTACATTCTCTACCGATCCGTCTGTAGGTCGAACCGTCGCATTATAGCCAAGCTGATTTTTGTAAACCTTAGCCAATGCTGCCCCAATCGTATCATAAGGACCGGTTGCCCCACCTGTCGCAATCGTAACAAATCTTTGATCATCCACAGAACTAGGTGATGCTTTTCCTGGTATTGTCTCACATCCGACTGCTAAAACGATCACAACCAGAATGGCAATTGACATCCATAATCTCATTTGTCTCATTCTACGCCTCTCAGGTATTGCTTCAGTTTTTCACGTAATCCCCGTTCACTGATCGATAATTGTTTTGCCGTATTTGTGCGATGCCCAACATTTCTCTCCAATGTATAAAGAATGTACCTCTTTTCTGCTTCAGCTAGAGTTAACCCTTCCGGAATAAACAATCCGTCCTCATCCAGTACCTCCCCTAATATACGGAAGCGGTTCTCACGAACTGCTTCTGGAAGATCCTCTGGCATAATGACTTCCTGATCTGAAAGAGCTACTGCATATTCGAGTATGTTGGAAAGCTCACGAACATTCCCCGGATAAGAGTAGTTATAAAGCAGCCGTTTTGCATCGGGATTGCATACCTTCATTCGACTACCTACATTGGCCGAGTATAAGGCCAAAAAATACTCGACAAGCAGCGGAACATCTTCCTTACGTTCACGTAGTGTTGGGAGATGAATGGGAATGACATTCAATCGATAGTAGAGATCCTCACGGAAATTTCCTTTGGCCACTTCTTCTTTAAGATTCCGATTTGTAGCTGAAATAACTCTCACATCTACCTCCTTTGGCTGCTGTGAGCCAACCGGAGTAATCACCTTCTCCTGGATCACCCGCAAAATCTTCGCCTGTAGAGCTAGCGGCATTTCACCGATTTCATCGAGAAATATAGTGCCACCATCGGAATTCTCAAAGAGACCTTGCTTTCGCTGATAGGCACCGGTGAAAGCCCCTTTTTCATACCCAAACAGTTCACTTTCCAGCAATGGTTCAGGTATAGCCGCACAATTAATTACGGAAAAAACCCCGTTCCGGCGCAAGCCTTGATAATGGATTGCCCGGGCCACTAATTCTTTCCCCGTTCCACTTTCTCCTGTAATGAAGATGTTGGAGGAAATGTCTTTGACCTTCTCTACCAATTGGAATACCTTCTGTATGGCTGCACTCGTACCGATAATACCCGCATAGGTTTCCTGCTGACGGACCGCTTGACTCAACACTTGCACCTGCCGTTGAAGCTGCTGGAAAGTAAAGGATTTATTCAGCAGTAATTTCACTTCATCTAAATTTAGGGGTTTAGTGAGGTAATGGTATGCACCCTCTTTAATCGCCTGGACAGAGGATTCAATCGTTCCATAAGCCGTCATCATAATCACGATCGCTTCCGGCTTCTTTTCCTTAATAAGACGAAGAAGATCCAATCCATTTGCCTTTCCCAAATTTAGATCAAGTAATATCCCATCAATCGACTTTTCCGCGACTAGTTTCAATCCTTCCTCCGGATCTGTTGCTGTCCAAACCTGATATTCATCTTCAAGAGCAAATGAAAGAGAGGAACAGATGGCCCGTTCATCATCAATAATTAAAATGTTCAACATAGTGTGCTCTCCCTGTTAGTAAATTGTAATATGAAGATGGTCCCGACATCCTTGGCACTTTTTACTTCGAGGCATCCACCATGCTCTTGCATAATCTTATGGCTGATATGCAAGCCTAATCCGATCCCTTGGCTCTTTGTTGTATAGAACGGTTGAAACAGATGAAGCAATTCCTGTTCCTCCATCCCTGCACCCGAATCAGCAACCTCTAGGTAGATCATCTGTCCCTCTATAGACGCCTGAAAAGTCAATTGCTTGTCCTTTGATTGAGCCATTGCCTCAATCGCATTGAGCACTAAATTAATTAGAACTTGTTTAATGCGATCCCGATCCATCAACACTTCTAGATCAATAGAAATGGCATTCTCTATCCTTATCCCTTCACTCCTGATCCGTTTCGCGAAAAGACCTGTTACGGATTGAACCAAGTCGTGGAGATTATCCCATTTTTGATGCATAGGCTTTTCCCTTGAATAATCCAATAAATCCTCTATGATTCGGTTCATCCTCTCCACCTCTTGCGGAACATGCTCTACTAGCTCCGCCCGGAAACGGGAATCTTCGAGTTTCTTTGGGAGCAGCTCTGCAAAGGTTTTAATCGCCGTAAGTGGATTGCGGATTTCATGGGCAATACCCGCCACAAGCTGTCCTAATGCACGCATTTTTTCCTGTGTAATCAAACGAGCTTGCAAATGCTTCTGTTCAGTCCTATCCTGCAGACAGAGTATGCCGCCTACCTGTTCACCTGCTCCGTTAGTTAAGGAAGCCATATAATAATGCAGAATCCTACTAGTCCCATCCCCTAGATGGATCTCACCTTCAAGCATAGACTTATCCCCTATTTCAATAGCCTTATGGATCTGCAGCTGTGGCAAATAATCAGAAACATAGGTTGCCAACGGGTTACTCTTTACTCCAAGCAAATTTCTAGCAGCATGATTGATCAGAGTAATCCTTCCTTGCGGATTGAAAGAAAGAATCCCGTTATCTACACTGTCTAGCACTTTCGTTTGAAAAGCAAAGCTATCGGCCAAAGCAGAGGTTTGCTTTCGAACCTCTCTTTTCAGCCGTGTATTCCAAAAAAAGCTTCCCACCAAAACAATAACTACTATTCCCGTCACAGTGAGTAGCCCATATACCATATTTCTCCACCATCCGATTCCCAATGTGCCATATGGCTCAAGATACTCAGAATATAATCGTTCATAGGTTCCGTTATTATGAAGCTCAGCAAGCCCCTTATTCAAGTCATTCAAGAGTTGGTAATTACCCTCCCGAACAGCCAAGGCATAATCAGATGGCGGGATTAGTCCTGTCCGAATTCGGTATTGTTTTTGTTTATTCATCTTCTGAAGAACGTATTCAGCTGCCCAACGGTTCCCCAGGAAAACATCAGCCCTCCCTAAAAAAAGCATATCCATTGCATCTGGCTGATCAAAAGCCACCAGCATTTTTCCTCCTCTGATGCTCTCTAGTTGGCTGATTCCTGCGTCTTCGCGCTGTATCGCTATGACTTTTTCTTTAAGATCATTTATTTGGGAAAAATTTGGCATACCTGCCGGAACGACGATTGCGTCTGCCGCCGTAAGATAGGAATCGCTGAAGTCAAAAAAGGTGTCGCGTTTACTTGTATATTTCATTCCGACAACCACGTCTAGTTGCCCTTCCTTCAGCTTTTCAACGGCATCTTCCCACTCAAGGGGAACATAGTTGATTTGATACCCTCGAAGTGCAGCAATATTTCGGATCAGTGCAATGTCAAAACCGAAAGCTTGCCCGTTCTTATCCATGTAGGATAAAGGAGGCAAGCTCTTATCAAAACCGACCCGAATCACCCTCTCTTCCTGAGCCTGTGCTGAGCCAGGCGATAAAAGAAAAAGCAGTACGGATAGAAAAACCATTAGCAAACCTAAATGTCGCAAAACGAAACCGCCCCCCTACATAATCTTTCAAAATCTCGCAGATTATGCTTTAAGAACAGTTTAACGAATGATAGAAATTCAAGGAAGTACCAATTATCTTTCGTGCGTTTATTTCATTCACAATCGCGCTTCATGAATAGCTCGAACATATTCCTTTGCTTTCTCCGTTATCCTAGAGAAATCTAGCTCTGAGATTGCCTTCTGATCTACTAAATTTCCACCTATTCCTACTGCAGCAACTCCAGCTTTAATAAATGAAGCCACATTCTCTAGATTGACTCCGCCTGTTGGAATAATCGGTATGTGCGGGAATGGACCTTTAATATCCTTAATATATTGAACACCCAATCCAGTAGCAGGAAAGACTTTAACCATATCAGCTCCCCACTCCATCGCAGTTATCATCTCCGTAGGCGTCATAACGCCTGGCACAGCAATTTTTCCATAGCGTAACGTTGTCTGAATCACACTATGATGAAGGCTGGGACTAAATACAAACTCTGCCCCACTTTCAATAGCTAGTCTTGCGGATACACTATCAATCACTGTACCTGCACCCACAATCGCACGTCCTTTTAATATTTGGGAGAGTTTACGAATAGAATCGAATGCTCCTACAGCATCGATCGTCACTTCAAGTGCGGTAACACCGCCTTCAACAAGGCTTTCCGCTACTTGCTCTAGTTTATCTTCTGGAACCTTACGAATAACAGCAATAACTCCATTTTCAGTCAATCTTTGCAGTAACTCTACTTTTGGCAACATGATTCTAGCCCCTTTTTCTATTAAAATTTATCGAAATACTTCTTTTTTCTCTCGTTCAGGATCTATTTGATTCCAGAAAGGATATCCTTCCACATCTCCTGCCACAGACAATGCATAGGCACCAATTCTATTTCCCAATCGAACCGCCTCGCGATAGGACCATCCACGGATTAATCCTGATAAGAATCCTGCCGCAAATCCATCTCCTGCTCCAACCGTATCTACAATTTGTTTGACAGGATATCCTTCCACGTACTCTTCTTGCTCATTTAAGGCATAATACGCTCCGTTTTCTCCAAGTTTCACCACAACCACCTTTGCCCCATTTTGGATAAGAGCAGAAGCGATTTCTTCCGGTGTACTTTTGCCTGTTATGATCTCTCCCTCTTCGAGTCCCGGCAGAATAATATCGCACTTACTCGCAATCTCCCTTAATACGGGACCCGCTTCTTCTTTAGACCAAAGTTTTAATCGAATATTAGGGTCAAACACAACCGTTACCCCATTCTTTTTTGCAATCTTAATCGTATGAAAGACCGTATCCATGCAAGAATGACTAAGAGCTGGGGTAATCCCTGTGAGGTGAAGAAATTTTGCCTGATTGATGTATGCCTCATCAACATCATTAGGTTTCATTTGGCTTGCAGCTGACCCTTTTCGGTAATAATAAATTTTGGGGTCACTTCCCATTTGCCTCTCTTTAAAAAAGACAGCCGTTGGATAGCTTTCATCAAAAATCACCCGAGAAGTATCGACTCCTTCTCCCCGCACATAATTACGAATATACAATCCAAATTCATCATTACCTAAGCGACTAAACCACCCCACTTGATGGCCTAACCTAGACAATGCTATCGCGAGATTGGATTCCGCTCCCCCAATCGTTTTTTCAAATTGATTCACAAAATGAAGGGGTCCAAGACTTCCAGGGGTGAATAGCACCATTGTTTCCCCAAAAGTTACTACATCCATTATTATTCCTCCCTACTCTATTTTACGGAAAATTATGTTTAATTCTCCAAGATAAACCAAGTTATACTTGTGCGATCATGGAGAATAAGTTTTCCTTTCCATTAAAAAGAAGCACATATTCATGAAATGTAATATGTGCCCCAGCCTTTTTCTTTACACTTGTCAAACCTAATTAGACACCCGAGTAAGCCATGAATCCACCATCAACAGGAATGGTGATCCCCGTTACAAATCCGGACATGGTTTCATCTGCCAACCATAACAAGGTTCCAAGTAGATCTTCTGGTGAACCGAATCTGCGCATAGGGGTATGTGAGATAATTTTATTGGATCTTTCTGTTAAGGAACCATCTTCGTTGGTTAATAATCTTCGATTTTGCTCCGTTAGGAAAAATCCAGGTGCAATCGCATTTACTCGAATCCCTACTTCAGCCAAGTGTACGGCTAGCCATTGGGTAAGATTATCAACTCCTGCTTTCGCAGCGCTGTATGCAGGCACCTTCGTCATTGGAGATGGAGCACTCATGGAAGACATATTGATAACAATAGCACCTTCTTGATTAAGCATCTTCTTCGTGAACACTTGGGTCGGAATCAATGTTCCGAGGATATTCAGGTTGAATACATGGCTGAATCCTTCTTCGGTAAGATCAAAGAACGTCGTGATTTCTTTATTTTCAAGATCTTGTAAATTTAAGGTTTCTTTCGTCGTTACACCCTTGGGATGATTCCCTCCAGCACCATTAATCAGGATGTCACATCCACCAAACTCACTAGAAACAATCTCCTCTGCCTTCTTTACACTTTCGAGGTCCAGCACGTTACAGGCAACAGCAATCGCCATACCTCCTGATTTTCTGATTTCTTCGGCTACTTTTTCTCCTTTTTCAGCTGTACGATTCAGGATAGCCACCTTCACTCCCTGTCTCCCCAGTTCAAGGGCCATAGCTCCACACAGGACTCCTCCTCCACCTGTAATGACCGCAACTTTTCCCTTTAGGTTTTCATTAATTGGTAGCATACGGCGTTCCCTCCTGTTTAGTCCTTTCTAAGGAATCCCAGATCCCCCATAAGTACATAATCCCAAGTGCCCGATCATATAGCCCATATCCCGGCCTGCATTCCTCACCAAAAATATGTCTTCCATGATCCGGTCTTGCATAGCCAGTAAAACCATTTTCATGATAAGCCTTGACAATGTCATAAATATCCACAGAACCGTCTTGCGTTCTATGCGATGTCTCAATAAAATTACCATTCTCGTATACTCTTACATTACGGATATGGGCAAAAGGGATACGATCCGCAAATTCTCTCACCATTGCAGGTATATTGTTTAAAGGATTTGCCCCTAAAGACCCGCTGCAAAGCGTTACTCCATTGTATGGGCTATCGACGAGTCTTAATAATCTTCTAACATTATCCTGATTCGTGATAATTCTTGGCAGTCCAAAAATAGGCCATGGTGGATCATCCGGATGAATTGCCATTTTAATATCATTCTGCTCAGCAACAGGGATGATTTGTTCTAAGAAATACTGTAGATTATTCCATAAATCCTCTTCAGAGACATTACGATAAGCCTCAAACAATTGAGAAAGATGCTTTAATCTTTCAGGCTCCCAACCTGGCATGGTAAAGTTAGGGTTGCCTCCAATTTTCTCTACTAATTCCATTGGGTCCATATTTTCTACCTTTGCTTTTTCATAAAACAAAGCGGTTGACCCATCTTCCAATTCTTTAAATAGATCTGTCCTGGTCCAATCGAAAACTGGCATGAAGTTATAGCAAATCACCTTCACTCCAACCTTTGCTAACTTTTCAATCGTTCGCTTATAATTTTCAATATAGATATCTCTTGAAGGAAGCCCTAGTTTAATGTCTTCATGAATGTTGACGCTTTCTACAACCTCGATGTGTAGACCATATTGATCGGCCTGCTCTTTAACTTCAAGAATTCTCTCCATCGGCCACTCCTGCCCGGCTGGTAGATCATGAAAGGCCCAAACAATACCTTCTACACCAGGGATTTGCTTAATATGGCTTAATGGAATACGATCATTTCCTTCTCCATACCATCTGAATACCATCCTCATGATTGGATCCTCCAATATTATTTTTATAGTTCCATTCCGAAATAATGTTTAATGTTGTTAAAACAAATATCTTTCACAATTTCCCCTAGGACAACGAAGTCAGCCGGATACTCACCATTCTCCACCCAATTCCCGATCAGATTGCATAGTATCCTACGGAAATACTCATGCCTTGGATAGGAAAGGAGGCTTCTGGAATCCGTAAGCATTCCGACGAACCGGGAAAGAAGTCCCTCATTAGCAAGCGCCTTCATCTGTTCTTCCATTCCATCCTTATGATCATTAAACCACCAGGCGGAACCAAATTGGATCTTTCCTGGTATTCCTTCTTGGAAATTACCAATCATAGAGGCGAGCATATAGTTATCCCTAGGATTTAAACAATAAAGAATCGTCTTAGGCAGTGAATTCGCATAATCCAATGCATTCATAAATTGGGACAGTTCCTGTGCATAGGAAAAGTCAGCAATAGAATCAAAACCTGTATTCGGCCCAAGTAAGCCTTCTTTTCTTGAATTCGTGTTCCGCAAGGCTCCTATGTGAAGCTGCATGGCCCAGCCATGTTGATGATAAGCTCTTCCAAGATAGATAAAAATAGCGGATTTATATTTAATGATTTCCTCTTGTGTTAATTCTCCCTGAGTAAGTCTCTTCTGAAATATGTTTGAGATTTCACTCTCATCAGCTTCTAAATAGAAATGGGAGTCAATGGCATGATCAGACAATCGGCAACCAACCTCATGGAAGTACTCAATTCTATCTTTCAACGCCGTTAGAAAGTCTTGATAATTTTCTATTTTATTTCCGGATACTTCTTCAAGCTTATTTAACCAAGAGATGAAGGTTTCTTTTTCAATATTTAAAGCTCCATCCGGTCTGAAGGTAGGAAGTACTTTCACTTCAAAAGTAGGATCATCCCTTAAAATCTTGTGATATTCAAGTGAATCGATTGGATCATCCGTTGTACATAATGCTTTTACATTGGATCGCTTGATCAATTCTCTGGGAGAAAACTCCTCCTTTTGAAGCATTGCATTACACTTTTCCCATATTTCGTTGGCATTATTGGAGCTTAAAACTTCCGATATCCCAAAAAATCTTTGAAGTTCGAGGTGCGTCCAGTGAAGGAGAGGATTCCCAATCATATAAGGGACTACTTGCGCCCACTTCTCAAATTTTTCTTTATCACTTTTATTTCCAGTGATATATTCCTCGGCTATTCCATTACTTCTTAATATTCTCCACTTGTAATGGTCTCCACCTAGCCAAGCCTCGGTGATATTGTTAAACACTCGGTTTTCAGCAATTTCTTTTGCGGTCAGGTGACAATGATAATCGAAGATCGGCATGTCTTTTGCGAAATCATGATAAAGCTTTCTAGCCGTATCATTACTTAACATAAAATCTTCATTCATAAATGGCTTCACTTGCCTTCACTCCCTACTGTTTGTAAAAGTCTAATCTAGTAACAGCCCGCTGTTTACTCCAAAGGTCATCCGTTACGAAACAATATCATCATCGTTAGGTTTCTCATCAACTCAAGGTTGTAGATATCCCCTTCTTACTTTGTATATTACCATACTAATATACTTGTATGGTAGTGTAATTTTAGACAAGCCTCTTTGATTTCCAAATTTGAAATCAACTGCAAACCCTACCTATTTTTCAGCCTTTGCTTTTGCGATCTTTTCCTGTAATTTCTCATAGTAATGTTCTTCATTGATAGGCAAATCCACCCAACAATCTTCCCAGGCAGATAAATAGATGGCATTCGTAATCTCCAATGCCTTTACACTCCTTGAACAAACAGCCGATAATACTGCACCCTTAATCTCTTTTTCATAAATAGATTTTGCATAGACACTTCCCATATTTCCTATTCCAACAATACCGACTTTAATATTCGTCATAATCTTAAACTCCTCTATAGCTTTACTATTGTATGAAAGAGATCTACTGATATTTTTCTGGAAAAATCAAGCTTTCTCTTGGATATAATCAATTGGATTACTCTTAGAGATGGATTGAAACAACATGTCCATCACCTGCATATTTCGATAGGATTCATCTAGGCTTAAATAAGGTCTCTGCTTTTGAAGAATGGAATTAGTAAAATCAGCAACCTCTAATGCATATCGATCCGAATCATCTACCACAACCTGACGGCTACCCTCATCTGTTACGATTGTAATTATTCCCTTGGTACCCAAGAAGGTATCTGAGATCTCGATCCTCCCCTTTGTTCCAACAATCTCTGAACTCATCTGATTAAACGCATTAAAACCACAGTTAATGGAAGCCATTATCCCACTCGGATACTTTAATACAGCTGAGAAAATGATATCCACGCCATTTTCTACAACACACTCAGATTGACAGGATTCAGGAATCTCATTTGTAATCATTCCAGCAAAATTCACGGGATAGCAGCCAACGTCATACAAGGAACCACCACCTAGCTCTGAACGCACCTTGATTGTATTAGGTCGATTTAGTAAAAACCGAAAAGTTGAATGAATAAATTTCACACTTCCAATTTCCTTACTTGCTAAGATTTCGCAAACCTTTTGAATACGATCCGTATAACGATACATAAAAGCTTCCATTAACATGATTCCTTCAGCTTGTGCAACCTGTATCATTTCTAGGCAATCTGCAGCGTTTAAAGCAATAGGTTTCTCACATAGGACGTGCTTTCCACGTTTCATTGCTTTTATGGCCCATTCTTTATGTAGCGAGTTAGGAAGAGGAAGATAAACAGCATCTATCTCAGTATCATCAAGTAATTCCTCATATTGGTTGTACACCTTTACACCCGAATAACTCTTCTGACATTCCTCGCGTTTATTTAAATCTTCTGAAGCTATTGCATATAGTTGAGCATCCTCAGTCCTTAGGATGGCAGGAATTACTTCGTTTTTTGCAATCCTAGCATAGCCTATAATTCCCCATTTCACCTTTTTTTGCATAATTTCCCCTCATTTCTATTATTGTTTCTAGTTTCCTCGCTGACGTCTTCTATATTCTGAAGGTGTCAGTCCAGTTTTCCGCTTAAAAGCATTGCTAAAATATGTAATATCCGAATACCCTAAGCGTTCAGTGATTTCGGTAATCCGTAAGGAGGTCACCTCTAGCAGCTTCTTAGCTTCATTCATACGGATATCCAGTACGAAATCAACGAAGTTTTGCTCCGTTTTCTCCTTAAATAGCTTGCTAAGATAACTTGGATTAAGATGTACGTATGCTGCAGCTTCAGTCAACGTTACTTCTCCCGGAACCTTACTCTTAACGAACTGCATAACCTTCTCGACAGTGGATAATTCAAGCGGATCTTCTTTTTTTATGTGTACATCCGCTAATTGACCATTTAATTCCTTATTTCTGCGCCGCTTCTCCCATTTTTCAAGGCATGCCTTCATTTCCTCCGGCTCAACAGGCTTAAGTAAGTAGTCAAACACACCCGAACGTAGGGCGTGCTGTACGTATTTAAACTCATCATAGCCACTAATCATGATACAGTCACTTTGATACTCCTCCCGAGCCAAAGCTGTCACGAACGACAAACCATCCATCACCGCCATCCGAACATCCGTCATGACTAGATCAACAGATTGCTCCTTCAAAAAATCCAAAGCCGCTAGCCCATTCACACATTCTCCGACAACCTCAAAGGGAAGTCCCGTTTTTGCGATCGTGTGACGAAGGGCCGTGCGTACCCATTTCTCGTCATCAACTATAAGAATACTGTACACGTCATCTCCTCCTTTCACTCCTTATTTTAAAACGGCATCATATATAGGTAACCGTATAGTAACAATAGCCCCGCATCCTTCACAGCTATCGATACTTATTCCATATTCCTTACCAAAAAGATGCACGATTCTGCGATGTACATTGACTATACCGATTCCTGGCCCTCCTGCAATTACGTCCTGACCCCTTAATTTCGAACGGATCTCCTCCAATTTTTCCTCAGAAATACCTACCCCGGTATCTTGAATGCGGACCAGATATGCCTGGTCAGATTCCCATATCGCTACTACGCTGATTCCTGAAATACCATCCGATGGTTCTATCCCGTGTTTGAATGAGTTTTCAACGATCGGTTGGATAGAGAATTTAGCAATTTTTTGATTTCTAGCCCAATCAGGAATAGAGAATTCATACTCCAATTTGTCACCAAATCGATATTTCTGAATCCGTAAGTAAACCTCAGCACTTAGGATTTCCTCCGCTAATGTTACAGTTGATGATTGGTTATTAATGTTATATCGCAATAATTTAGCCAATGAGGCGGAGATATCAGAAATATCGTCCATCTCACGTTCTAATGCCATCCCGCGAATGGTTTCTAGGGAATTAAACAAAAAGTGAGGATTGATTTGTGATTGGAGTGCTTTCAATTCAATTTCCTTTTGCCTTAAGGACATTTCTGTTTCCCTGATTTTTGAAAGATAGATTTCATTTACAAGTTCATTTAGATGCTTCACCATCTTGTTGAATCCATGAGTAAGAAGTCCGATTTCGTCTCTAGAAAGCACCTCAACCTGCCCGCTAAAATCTCCTGCTTCCACCCGCTTCATCATCCGTTTCAGTCCCCAAAGCGGCTGAATGATACTTCGTGCCAGCCCAACTCCAAGAATGCCCGCAAAAACTAATGTAATAAGGACAGTGATGAAAATCGTGTTTCGTATTGCAAGTGAACTTTGTATCAGCTCTTTATACGGAATAGAAGTAATTAATGTCCATCCGAGAAATGTGGAATGACTGTAAGTAAGTAAATTTTTCTGGTCCCCAGTCGTTACAAAGGAACCATTTTCCCCGTGAAGGATTTCCTGCATATTTTCAAGTGTGGCTGTTTTCCCCAACTCCGAAAAATTAGGATGATAGACATAATGCCCCTGTGAATCAACGATGTACATGAAACCGGTATGACCAATATTCACCTTACTGGCAATTTCCTGAAACCGCCTGAAATTCACATCCATAACAATAATTCCGATGGGTTGAAGTGTCTTCGGACTGAATAATCTTCGGGCAATAGATATCACGTGCTCTTGACCCTCAGAAAAGGTTAAAGTTCGTGTGAAGATAATGGGTTGAACATTGTCCGGCAACATTTTTTCCAGATTATTAGGCTCAAAAGGCTCTTTCGGATGTAGAATATTGAAACGCTCGTCTATGGCATCTACTGTGGCAACTTGATCTAAATATAATGTAATATTGGTTATATCCGATCGGGAGTAAGCAGCATTTAGCAGTACTTTTTTAACATCATCTCGAATTCCACTCGATTCCAATTCCTCTTGAGTGTTCATTTGCAGAAACTCTTCCATCGTTGGATTGTTCAATATTTTTAAAATTTCAATCTCAAAATCACTTACATAATACTCAATATGTGTATTTACCTGTTCAATGATCTGCCAGCTGTTCGAACGTGCTTCACTCTCAAGTACTTGTGCCGATTTCACATAGGACAAAAAACCAATCAAACTAATCGGAATAACGACAAGGAGTGCAGAAAAAACGAACATCTTACGGACCAACGACTGATCTCTCATAAACAAAATGCGCCATAGTCTCGACATATGTCTCCAGAGTTGTTCCATAACTCACCCTATTCTTCTGCCATTTATAAATGATAGTAAAGCTTGACAAGCCAAGCCTTAAGGCGAAGGTGCCGGCCTTGTTACCCTATACAGAGACAGAATTCAAAATATGCCAAAGAAAGACTACGCGAAATCAATTTAAAATTTGCTTCGCATAGTCTTTCAAAATATTTGGCTTTATATCCCTTTTAAGAATTATTTTCTAGCTTTTGCGATAGCATCAAGCACGTCACCATAATCAGCACGGTACTTATCGATAACTGGTTTCACTTTATCCTGCCAAGGCTTAAGATCTTTCACTTCAACAATGTTTACACCAGCAGCTTTAGCTTTTTCAGCTGAGTCTTTCTCCATTTTGTCCCACTCTTGGCGTTCAGTGGCTACAGATTCCTTAGCAGCTTCTTGGATAATCTTCTTATCCTCATCACCTAATTTATCCCAAATCGCTTTACTTGCCATCAGTACTTCTGGTACACGCTGGTGAGCATCAAGAATCAAGTTTTTAGCTACTTGGAAATGGTTAGCAGAAACATAACTTGGCATATTGTTTTCCGCTGCATCAATAACTCCCGTCTGAAGAGAACTGAATACTTCTCCGTATGGCATTGGGGATGCGTTCGCGCCGAGAGCCTCCATCAAATCGATGTTGATTTTATTTTGAATAACACGGATTTTTTGGCCTTTCATATCGTCCACACTATTCATAGGCTTTGTAGAATAGAAACTACGGGCACCAGAATCATAATAAGCAAGACCTTCTAGTTTAGATGCTTCCAATCCTTTCAAGAGCTCATCACCCTTGGGACTGTTTAGGAAATTCCATTCATGCTCAGTATTATCGAAAATATAAGGGAGACTAAATACGCCTAAAGGTTTACTGAACTCAGCCAATGGACCAGTGCTTACACGAGTAAATTCTACTGCACCTAACTGAACTTGTTCAATAACAGATTTCTCATCGCCAAGCTGTCCATTCGCGAAAACGTCGATCTTGATACGACCATTGGACTTTTGGTTAACAAGCTCAGCGAATTTCTTATCCCCTAACACAGTTGGGTAATTGTCTGGGTGAGCATCAGCTAAACGGAACGATAACTTCTTGCCTTCTGCTGCAGGTTTTGAAGCTTGATCTGCCGGTTTAGCAGCATTTCCTCCACCACCACAAGCGGTAAGAACCATACTTGCTGTTACGATAGTACCCACAATTGCAGTCAAAGCCTTTTTACTCGTTTTCATAATAATCCCCCTTAACCCTTAAGTTTTTTGTAAAAATTGTTCATCTCGATATATGAAAGTGTATCGAAATTGCTAGTTATAAACCTAGTGTTTCATCAAATGAGGCAGCCATAGACTTATCTGAGGTATATAGGTAATAAGCATCAGACAAACAAGTAGGATCAATCCGAACGGAGCCATGGCCCGCGCCCCTTTTCCAATAGATATATCTCCAATGGCACAGCCGATAAACAATACTGCTCCCACCGGTGGGGTAAGAAGCCCAATTCCTAAGTTTAACATTAACATAATACCAAAATGGATCGGATCCATTCCAAGTGCAGTCGTTACAGGAAGAAGGATCGGCGTCATGATCAAGATAAGTGGAGCCATATCCATTCCACATCCGAGAATGAGAAGCAGCACGTTAATGATAAGCAATACAATAAATGGATTATGTGAAACGCCTAGCAGCGTATCCGTAACAAGCGTAGGGATTTTAAGGAATGCTAGTGCGTAACCCAAGGCATTAGAAGCAGCGATCAAGAACAATACCATAGATACCGTGCGGAATGTACGGATGATAATGATCTTCATTCGGCTTAATGGTATTTCCCTAAAGTAGAAGAAAGTAACAATGAATGCATACAAGACAGCGATTGCACCGGACTCCGAAGCTGTAAACCAACCTGAGAAAATTCCACCAAGTATGATAACGACTGGAATAATAGCGATAATACCGTCCTTGATTACTCTCGGTATATCTTTGCGATCAACAACCTGCGTCTGGGTAAATCCTTGTTTAATCGCCAAATGACGGCTAGCAATCATAAGACATACACACATAAGAATTCCTGGTACCACACCAGCCATAAACAATGAAGCTATGGATACTCCTCCGGAAGCTAGCGAGAACAAAATCAAGTTGTGGCTTGGTGGAACAACAACGCCCTGAATAGCAGCTGCTGTTGTCAATCCTGTAGAAAATTCTTTACTGTATCCCTTTTTCTGCATCATCGGAATCATGACGGAACCGATCGAAGAAACGTCTGCTGCCGCGGAACCAGAGATGTTCCCAAACATCAAACATGCAAGACAGTTAACCATGGCCAATCCACCACGGAATCGCCCTACCAGAAGCATGGCGAAATCGATCAATCGAGCCGCAAGACCACCCTCATTCATCAATTGCCCTGCCAAGATGAAGAATGGGATTGTCAATAATGCATAAGAGTTAATTCCTTGAATCATCCTCTGACCTACTACTTCAAGCGGCATCCCCATATACAATAGCGTAAGAAGTGTGGATCCAGCCAATGAAAGTGCAACCGGGAAACGGAAGATCAGCATCCCAGCAAAGCTGGCAATTAGGATAATGATTGCAATCGTAGATGTATCCATAATTAGTGTCCGCCCCCTCCTACGTTATGTCGTTTGGTTTCAATGCCAAGAATTTGTAAAACCGCGTAAATGATAATCATTAAACCTGTAAGCGGCATCACAGCATAAAACCAACTGTTAGACATTTTCGTTGCGGGCAGTGTGGAATCTGCCATAAGTACGGTAAAGTCCCAACCATATTTAAGCAGAAAATACCCAAAAGCAATCGTACTTAGCAGCACCGCTTTATCAATCACTTTGTTTACCCAAGCAGGCATCATGTTCGTAATGGAATCAATGGCTAAATGCAATTTTTCCCGAAAGCCTATTGCAATTCCCATAAACGAAAACCAACATAACAGAACCAAAGTAACTTCTTCTGACCAAAAGAATACAAAGTTAAACAATTTCCGTGTAAAAACTTGTAGCGTGACAATTACAATCATCACAATGAGTGAAACAATAGCAGCGTTTTCGAAAATACTATCCAATGATAAAAATAGACGTTTAAGCCCTCTCATCACTGATTCCCCTTCCCTTTAGAAAGTGCTTACAAAATATATTGTAAATGCTTTCACTCATTTGCAAAACCGTGTGAATTTTAGATTTTTTTATACTTTTTTTAGGTATTTTAAAGATTTTTTAATATATTTCCAATTTTCCTATTCAACAAATTGATGATTTGATGTGCTAATTTGATAATCAAACACTATTTTACAAAATGAAAATAGGATTAAAGTTAGACTTTAATCCCATTTAACTAATCCCTTTATAGGCTATTATTTCACGGTTAATTCATTGATATTATCCAACACAATAACAATAAATCCTGTTTGATTTCTGTTTACTTAAAATACTTCGGATTCACTCGTTTCATTTCTTCTTTATCAAAAACAACGAGTGTAAGGTGGTTATCCATTATTTTTGTAGCTCTTTGTACATTTCGATCTTTAATCGCTTGAAATATCTCCATGTGTTGAGAAAGAATATTGTTCCAATTGTAGTTTGTTGTTAAGCGTAGGATTCTAATTCGGTTGAAATGTGCATTCATAGGTTGCATAGCTAACCATATTTTTTCTTTTTTACAACCTTGAAAAATCGTGCGGTGAAATTCCTCATCTAGATCAAATAACTTTTGATGATTAAGTTGATCCCTACAAATCTCCTGCATTTTTAAATTAAGTTCTAAGGCATTCAATTTATCTTCAGGAAATTCTTCACATGCTAATTTAACAACAGCTATCTCTAATTGTTGCCGCATAAATCTTGCTTCTTCAACTAATTCTAAATCTATTAAGGAAACAAACGTCCCTCTCTGTGGATAAATCTCTAGCAAACCTTCCTGTGATAAACTAAGGAATGCCTCTCTTACCGGCGTTCGGCTTACTTTCAGCTTTTCAGAGATTTCGTTTTCCGAAAGGCCCACACCTGGTTCAAGTTTTAGTTCTAATATCTGATCCCGTAAAAATTTATACACATAGTGACGGGAGGAACTAGGATTGCGTCTAAGCATGAATAACATGTCACCCCCTATATAGGAAATACTACCATGGTTGTATACTAATCAACGAAGGCTTTTCAGTCAATCACTCGTTTTTGTTCGTAATGGAGAAAGTATTATTCTGATTATGAATAAATTCTATATACAAATAAAATGGAGAGAACCTATCTAGATCCTCTCCAAACTTAAATTGATTATCTTGCCATCCAACACCCGTCTACTATTAGAGGATGTCCATTTATAGAATTAGAAACAGACGTTGCTAGGAAGACAGCTAAACCTCCGGGTCCTCTGGCGTACTCCAACTATTTCCTATTTTTTGGTTACCTTATTTCAAATCCTTCATGTCCACCCAATCCATATCCTTAACGGTATAATTCTCCCCAGCCATAGCCCAGATAAAAGTGTAATTACTTGTTCCTACACCCGAATGAATTGACCAGCTTGGTGAAATCACCACTTGTTCGTTACTAACGACAAGATGTCTCGTTTCATTAGGTTCCCCCATGAAATGGAAGACTCTCGCATTTTGGTCCAAATCAAAATAAAGATATGCTTCCATTCTGCGGTCATGAATGTGGGCTGGCATTGTATTCCACATATTGTTTGGCGCAAGTACAGTCATACCAAGCATTAATTGACAGCTTTTAATACCGTCCTCGTGAATATATCTGTAGATTGTACGTTTATTCGATTCATTATCGGAGCCTAAATGCTGTGGTTGTGCTTGTTCAATGCCAAGCTTCTGTATTGGATATTCCTTATGTGCTAGTGAGGAGACAAAATAAAAGCGAGCTGGTTTCTCTGGATCCATACTTTGGAAGGATACTTCCTTTTTTCCAAGCCCTATATACAAACAATCTTTCTTCTCCAAGGTGAACTCTTCTCCATCAACCCAGATTAGACCAGAATTCCCAATATTAATAATTCCCATCTCACGGCGTTCAAGAAAATAGTTGGTTCGTAAGGATTCAGCACCTTGAACATATAACTTTTCCTCTATTGGCACTGCACCACCCATAATAAAGCGATCATGGTGAGAATATGTCATATGGATTTCTCCCTCCACAAACAAGTTCTCGATTAAATACTCTTTTCTTAGTCTCTCAGTGGTATAGTGCTTTGCATCTATCGGATTTGCTGCATATCTGATTTCCATCTTAGTTCTCCTTTCTATTTTTAGTATAAAAAGTCTTCCCGCTGCGGTGTGAAAATATCGAGAATAATGGAATGATCCTCTAAAGCCTTAACACCATGAGAAATACCAGATGGAATGTAAACGCTGTCGCCTTTTTGGATTATTTGTATTTCTCCACCTAAATTAAACTCGAAGCTACCTTGTACAATATAGCTAATCTGTTCATGAGGATGAGAATGAATATCTCCAATCGAATTTTTCTGAAAGGTAACCTCTGTCATCATCAAGCTGCCACCTTTGCTTAATAATTTACGTGTTACCCCCGCACCTGTTTCAACCGCTTCTACCAATTGTCCTTTAACAAACATGAAATCCACTCCCTTTTACAATAGTTTCTATTCTTCGCCGTAATGATTACACTTAATCATCCACTTAGGTAAAGAAAATTTTAACATAACTACCTATTATAATAAATGAAAACGTTGTTAAACGGAAAGCTTTATTTGCCTATTCTATTTTTGT
>DATFAS010000189.1:0-39029 GCA_035254305.1 Bacillota bacterium | reverse complement strand
GTCAGAAGTATGAAGCATTTCCAATGACATCTTTTGGTCAATGATACGTTGGAAACGCATAGCTAGATTGGCTAGATTTCTAGCCACTACATCATAGTTGAATGGCCCTTTTTGGAGCTGAATCTGAGCTTCTTTCGAAATGACGGTGCCGCGTTTTAACCATTCCCCACCAAATTCTAAGAAGAATGTTGATACACCTTCGGTTGTAATTCCATCAAATTCACCAGTCACAAAGTCATCTTGGGTATAAAGATCGTGTGATTGGAACTCCACAGGAATGCGATAGGTATCTCCACCATAAGCTTCAGCCATCACCAACTGAGCAAACTTCAGATCTTGCCAGACTTGGCGCATGAAGGCCATAGAAATAGCTGCAACCTGAGCAAAATCACCTGTTGTACTTAGGGCTGAATCTGTAATCACACCATTTTCAATGGATTGGGCGGAGTCCGTTAACCCCTTCATGAGTTCGCGGTATTCAGGACTGTTTTCACGATCTAACTTGGCCATGATGCGATCTAAAATAGCCATATTAGCTCCACGAAGGGCATTGTCAGGCCTGAAATTACGATCCATGGAACGCATTTGGTCATCTAGAGCAGTTTGAAGATTATCCACGATTGGTTTCCAAGGTTGGCCTTGACCGACCACTACTACGGATGGATCAATCGTTTGGGCACGTCCGTTTTGAGGAACTCCCAAATCATTAAGCTTTGATTTTACAGCAATTGAATCGATAAAAGCTTTTTCAGTTTCAATAAAAGAAGCTACCTCAGCGGAATCTGTGATTACAGCTCCCTTTTGAAGTAGCCCCTCTTTTACATGTTGCTCATATGGTAGTGCATTAACAGCATCAGTCAGCACTTTTCTTGCCTCTTCTTTCTTACGTTCAACCTCTTCCTTTTGCTTAATCCGTTGTATCTCATCCGTTAAAGCTTGAGATTTTGCAGCTTGCTCTTTTAACTCAATCATAGAATCACATACAGCCATATCTGCATGACCGGGGTTAGTAGTTTTCCATGCCTTCAATTGCTCCAGTGTCATAGATATAAATTTATTCATAAGATCATCTCCTTTTTGCATGTTATCTTTTACAACAATCTTTGCCATATCCATCTTAAATTGACGTGCCAATTGATACCCGTCGTAATCTGGATCGTTAGGCAGTTTACGCAATGTTTGAGTGGCTGTCATAGTCATAGATTTTTGCTCATCAGGCACATATACATCCTTACAGGATGGACAAAAATAAAAATCGGTATCTCCATCTTGGTCAGGATCCTTTGCTTCCATTTGGCAGTTACAATCTGGGCAGCAAGGGCAGGTGATTTGAACTGCATCTTTCATGGCTTCTTCTACTTGTGCGTCTGTGAGAACTTGAACTGCCTCACATCCGGCCGTAGCTGGATTCATCACAGGATCGTAGGCTCTAATATGCAATTTAGTAGCCACATTAACCATACGGCCTCCAATTGGCTTCTTTACGCTATCACCAATTGCTCGTAAAGAGATTCCGACTGGTACCCCTGCTTTAATTAAAGCTTTTAAATCTTGGCCTTTTGCAGTATCTAATACCTCTGCATCTACAAACACTGTACCGGTTTCATCCATGAATTGATTGATGATTTTAGTAACGGAATTCTCCACCTTAGCATCAAAAACAACCTGGCCATTCCGTCCAGTAAAGTGTCGAGGATGAGGAGTTTCACCAATCATTCGATTTTGATTAATTAATTCATTCGACTCATTTATTGCATCCTGAAGGATGTTTCGGGGGTAAAGAAAAAGGTTATCATTTACCACGTTTGCTTGAGTAGCTTTAAAGCGAACAACCATTTTCTTATCTTCCGCTGAATCTTGAAGAACCTGTGGTACTCCGACCAACGTATCTAAAAATGCTTGCATATTTTGACGTTTGTGCATTTCCAAACTCCTTTCATGTATATTAAACAATAAAAATGTGGCCCCTATATCAACTGGCATCATCCCTTTCAATTTTGATAAAAATTCTTGTCAAAAGGAAAATCCCTCCACTTGTCGAATCTGAAAGTGTGACCTATCAATCGACAGAAAGGAGGGATTTATGTGGGAGATAATAACAATCAACAAAGCAACAATAAAGAAGTTCCTATTTTAGACCACTTTGAGAAATCTTATGGAAAAGACACTCAAACAATTAGAGCTCAAATTTCTCAAGACAGGGCGAACGAAACCCCACCAAAAAAGAAAGACTAAGATCGGGGTTCACTCTTCGCCCTCTCCCTAGCCTCATTATAATCAGATAACAAATAAAACTCATAAACAGTTTTAGTAACTGTATCTACGTATGTTCTTTGGGGGGTTTTTAACCAATCGTTGTATTGTGTTAACCAATCTGTATCATAGAGAAGAACCCCCTTCTCTGTGTCTCCTGGCATCCAACTTAATGAGAAGATGCCTATGATAGCTTTATTTTCCTCACCTATAGGATAAATTTTCAACAAACCTTCTTTTTCATTCCCAACAAATTGTTCCCATGGGGTTACTGACATTATACGAGGACGATTTACCTCTCGACCTTTATTCACCCATTTAAGAAGAAATTCATGTCCCTTTTCGTGCCACCAATATGCACAAAATATGGCAGTGCATAATACAAAAGCAAAATAAAAGATAATACAAGGCATCACGAATATTATGTTCTTAAACTCATCAAATTTTAATTTTTGATGTGAGTTAATGGATAAAATCCCCCATGCCAGTAACATCCCAGGGATATTGTAAATAAGACCATAGATTGTTCTCTCGTAATCTGTCATTGCTTTACTAGAAGTAGGACCAATCATTTTATAAATATAGAAAGCAATAATCCCAGGTAAAACTAAGAATATGGTTCCAAGTAAAGTATCCAAATTCACTCACCTCCCCATATTAATTCTATTGAGCTATTCATATCCCCTTTATTCAACTGGCAGCGGCGTGCACCTACAGCGAGGATGTGCCAATCCCGGCCAATCTTCAATCTTATACATCTTTCCATTTCGATTTTTGCAAACAGAACACGTTCTCTGATCAATCACTGCAGACCATTCTACCTTTGTAAAATTAGCATCCTGATAAACGCGCAATGCCGATCGATTATATGCCCATGATAATTCTGATTTAGCTATCATCTCTGCCCTATTTTCATCCAGGATAATCGGCTCTAATTGTTTAATGAGCTGCTTCCAACCTATGTTTTCCTCAAACCCACTTGATAAAGTATCCTGAATCTTATTTCGAGTTGTTTGTTCAATACCTTTAACGCGTTCACCGGATGCTACCAATAAATCATCACGAATATCTGATTTTGCAATTTTTGGTTTAATTGCAATACCTGTATCTGGTGCATTCGGATTTTTCACCTTTCCATCCAAATCGAGGATTAATTGAACCGCACGTTCGGACCCGATCATGCCCGCTTCCGTCATCCATTTCGTAATTCCAACCCGATATTTTCCAACTTCTTCATCCCAGGCTTCATCTAATGCTTCAAGAACATCATCTGATGAGAAGTCATCCAGGATAGCTGTTGAGTCAGTTATAGGTTCATATCTTTTCATTTTTCGGAAGATGGAATAGAAAAAACGAAGGACGGTTTCCTTCGCTTTTACTTCCAAATCTTCAAAACCCGGGCGGTCTTCTAACAATACGTCTGTAACAGCATGAGTGCTGTTCTGATCGTTGTTTTTGTTAGTGGGTAGATTTTTATTCATCCCTTGCAAAAATGCATTCTGAGCCAATTCTAGCCGTTTCTGCTCCTCTTCCTCAAGGTCTGAAAGGAGTTGGTCAACATCCTCTACGTCAATATCGTCCGCAACGATCTGGACAGCCTTCTTAATCGGGATAATTTTCGTGCCGCCATTTGCTCCCAGGAGCTTCTGCACCCGATCTGTACGTTCAAGCGGCGTTTCGTTTGTCTTGTTCGCCCAAACTACATCATAGGAAACAGAATCAGGGTTGATACCCGAAAGCAGCAATTGCAAATCAATGATATCCCGGATACCACTGAATTTCCCCGAATCCCCATACTCCAACAGGTTCGTAATGTCATCCAGCGTTTCAAGGTAGTGGGGATACTGGACTTTCAAAACATCTCGGTTCATGTCCTGTCCTGATGTTAAGATTGCTTTTGGAACACCAAGATTTAACCATAGCAAGTCTTCAAAGTATCGAATATCCCCCATCTGGTCTAGGCTGATATTTTCATCCAGAATCTTAACCTTTGCGGTACCGAAGAAAGAACTGAGCAAATGAGAGTTCCTTGTCGGATTCCCATTTTGATCTACAAGGCGCATATCCCGCGCGTATTTTAAAATCTGAGCTTCCTGAGTACTTTCAGGAAATTCATGGGCATATTTTGGCACACTACGATATTCCCTACGAATAGCAGCAGCCTTTTCCATTCGTGAGAGAATCAAGTGGAACAAGCGAGCACCGGCATAATGACTTGTACCGTACATTTCCGACTCTTCTTCCAACCAACGAATATGATTCATCTGGAATAAAGCAAAGTCTTGCCTGCTTACACTTGGCGGACCAATCTCCAACCAGGCATTATATTGTGTGCGTGGATCAATTTGACTAAAGGCTCGTTGGATGTCAGGAAATTCACCATATTCGTCGCTGTTCCGTTTGATCGTCGTAGCAGGTGCCCTTCGAACGTCCCAAATGAGTCCTGCATCCAGGTCTACGATAGGATTGAGAAGTAGATCCCCATCGCGCGGCAACACCCGAGCATATTCATTAACTTTTGTAGCTATTTTAGTTCGTTTCATGAAATCGTTAATGACTCCCTGGGCTGTGTTTGCTCCCGGAGTAAGGCGTTTGATCGTTTTTCCTTGACGTTTCTTTCTCTCTCGATCTGTATCAGATCCAGCTACAATGACCTTAAACCCACCACGAGTGGCATCATCCGCCAAGCGTTTATTCGTGATTCGAAAACGCATATCATTTCGAATCAACTCTTTTACATCTCGAATAATGGTAAGCCGATCTGTGGCAACTTTGAATTGATCGTATATCCAATATGGCGGTGATTCAGCATAGGATACTGCGGGAATTCCACCATCTTTAGGTTCAAGTAATGTTTCTTGCTTTCGACCGAAAAAATCAAAAATTCGATTCGTAAGACCCGAAATAATGCCTATTTTCTACACCTCCCTTCTCAATAACCGTATAGTTTAGAAAACGTACCGTTCACACCGGGTTCATTTAACCAATCATTATCACCATAATCATCAAAAAATGAATCCAAATCCACACCTAAAGAAAATCCAACTTGCTGAGAAACCTTACATAATGACTTAGCCATCTCCAAAGCATCCGGACCATCGTCATGGTATCCAGCTCCATAACGTTCAAACATTTCCAAAAGCTGATAGTGACGACGTGAGAATCTGATATCACCTTTCTCAATCTCTGGAAGCATAGACTCAATGCGGATTTCCTTCCTTGCCCTTTGGTGCACTTCATGGACTCGGGTAGATGCCGGGTATCCTCTGGCTTCTAGCGCTTGTTTCAATTTATGGACGAAGAACTCCTGAGCCATTTGAGCCTCTGCAGCTATTCCATCAGGCTGCCATTGAATCACTTTATCTACAATAACTTCTAGGAATTTATCAGGATGAACCCGTTCGATAAAAGTATCAATGATATACACAATGCCTGTTTTCTTACACTTGGCTATAACCACAATTGCTGAAAAGTCCCCTCGTTTCTTCCCCATGGCGAAGTCGATTCCAAAGTAAATCTCATAATCTTCATGAGGGAATTGACGATCTGGATCAGCATCTGACCAATAAAAAAAGCGTTCCGGAACGAACACTTGGGTTTCTTCGTCTATGGGGTCATTCTGCATTTCCGTATTAAATGCTTTAGATCCGTTATCCCATTTCCATGTCATGAGATCCCATATGGATTTTACGGTAGGCCATAGCACTACCACCCCTGCATCCATTTCTTCTCTACGTTCCTCGTAAAACGCCCTAGCATCCTCCGCACAATTCCTGTTCTCTTTATCTTGATAAATCAACCGACACTCTTCCCACAAATCCATTCGATCTGGGAACTTCTTAATGGCTTGAAATAACCTGCTTTTAAAGTCCGAACGGGTTCGCATGACATACTGCAATAAGGAATCAAAGCAGACCATGGTTCCCATGTAGACATAGGCTGTTTTCTTTCCCGCTGGGTCCCCAATCGGCATTAAAACTTGAGTGAACCAGTCCTTTAGCTCTTTTCGGAGTTCCGGTGTATTGGTGTTTTTCTTCCCTTCCAGGTCGTCACAGATCACTAAGTCGGGACGCACCGCATTCCAGTTACGACCACGAAGCGCTTGACCTGTTGATGCAGCTTCCACTTTGGTTAACAGCTTCTGTCCGTCTTCACCTATCGGTTCCCAAGCAATAAACTCAGATGAATTATCTTTCGGGTTCATTTGCTTTTTAGGAGAGAGCAACGGTCCGAAATCATTTCGTAACTTTTCGTTGCTCTTCAACTGAATTGATATCCAGTCAATATTGGCTGAGGATACGTCAGGCGTTTCGGATACGATCATAATGTATCTACGTTTACGATAAACCACTTCATGGATAGGAAGCACTTTAGATAAATAGGACGATTTCGCATGACCCCGAGGAGCTGCCCAAGCGATTTTCTCATTAAGCTTTTCGTTAGAGATGACGTTAATAATGTTGCAAAGATCATGATGGAACTCGGGAGCATCTTCAATGGCTGAAGGGATCCAGTTACCATCATTATCAGGATTATATATATCCCCGAAATACTCATGAGCAAAATAAAGCAGATCAACTTCCCCTCGGTGTATCCGATTTAGACGTTCTATTTCGGTAAGATAGCCATCCAGTTCCAGTAACTCATCTTCACTCAGGGAAGGTTGGGCAATCATGGTATCGATTAATTCTTGGAGGTTTTGAATGATTGTTTCCCTTTCAGTTCTTTTAAGCCAAGTACCATTAATCCATGCCAAGATTATCCCTCCTTCCAAAAATTATTTTTGTGCTACGAAATTTTTTAGGGGTGTAAAGTCAACAGTTCACTTTTATTTTAAATTCAATCGAATCTATTGGTTCGCAAATCTTAATTCCACCAATAGATATGTCGAATTTACCATTCCAGGTGAATTTTCTATACTTTAATTCCCTGTTCCGTTTTGCTCGTTCTAAACATTTCTTGTGGTATCTTTTACTCATAATCTCACTCACTTTATTGTGATAAAGTCCAAAATAAAATTTTATAGCGCGGATTTTGGAGGGGTCAGAATCCAGTGAACCCCACCCCCCTCTCTGTGAATTTTGCATTCGTTGTCAAACCGTGTAGGTACTTGTCGAAATATAGCAGTAATACCAATGAATATGATATGCAATTGTATACCAACTTTATTTCGTAAAATATAAACAATGCGAAATTAACTCTTATTTGACCATAATAAAAAGCCTTATATACCAAGGCTTGAAGGCAATCGTTATTGTTATATAATTGCACACCAATTATTCATGTTTTATACACCAGTAATATCAAGGCTTTTGCTTGATCATATTATGTTCATGTTATGTATAGAATCATGTATAAAAGGTTTAGGAAGGGTTTCATACCCAGTGTTGATCCAGCCTTGTATCGTGAAAAATTCCTAGGTGGTCACACATAAACAAGGTGTTGCAGGCGAATTCAACCAACACTCAAATTTCCTCAAATCAATTAATTCAGTTTCTTCATCTAATACCTAAATTTCACGACGTTTTAATTTAAACATCACTACCGCCATTTGATCTTGATTTATACATATCTATTTTAGCTTGGATAGTAGCTAAATCAGATGGGTTTTGTGTCTTTGTTTCCACTTCAACTTTATCTGTTAACATACCAGCTTGTTGGAAGATGAGCTTTGCTGCAGCAGCATTTCCCTCTTTAATTGCAGCATTCACCATAGCTTTTTGTACATCTGGAACGTCATCTAAAACATTCCTAAGCATCTGCTTAACACGTTCAGCTTCAAAAGCATCATTGTTCTTCCAGTTATAAATAGTTTGAACTGTAACTCCACATTCTTTGGCAATTTGCTCCATTGTTTTACCGCCTTTATTCGGTTGAGCCAAATAAAAAATCGCCTTTAGTTGTTCTGGCTTTAATACTTTAGCCATTTCACCTCATCTCCTTTTTGTGTATTCTTTACTACCACCCAACCAGCTAAGTACAAACTTCTTTAAAACCTTCAAACCCTGCCGCCCTTCGGTTGCCCCACCCACTCCTTTCCCTCGGTCTGACGACCTGCGTTCAAGTCGGGGTCTTTAATGACGACTACAACCGCTTGGCTTTTTTTGAAATAAAATAAACTTCGAATTAAGGTTAGATCTTAACTCCAAGTTCGCTGCCAAACATATAAAGATATATATAATAAGAACCGCAGACTTTGAAATCTTAAAGACGTTGGTATGACTGGATTCAACCTGATTTTATAGGGGTAAATTATTTTTACCTTTTTAGATCCCAAAGGTAAATAATTTTTACCTTATAACCTTTTGGTTATATGTCAGTTTCTCCATCTTCTTCCTCGTCAAAAACAGTCTTATTACTCTCGAATGTTTCGAGTAAGGAATCATCTGGTTTATAGCCATTGATCACGTATTTAGGATTGATAACAATGCCCACACGTCTTCCAGCAACCTGAAGATATCCGATCACTTTCTTTTCTTCCAACGATCTGACAACCTTGATTCGAAAAGGTTTTGAACAACCGACTAACTCATCAACCTGGGACCAAGTAAGCGGCTTGTTCATTTCACCAGTTTCTCCATCACCAACGACTAGATTGGTTTCCCAACTCATGTAGGGAATGAGTTTAAGCACAAAGCCAGCTTCATTAACGGAAAGTCCTTTGTAAAACCTCTTTTGCTCTCTAGCTGTTCTAAACTTGGCATGTTTGACATTCTTGTTATTCTTAACATCTTGAATCGTAACGATCTGTCCTTGCTTTACCCAGGCATCCTTGCGATAAACCTTTTCACCCGTTTCTGTATCTACAGCTACATGGTCATTAATAAATTGATAGCGGCTCATTTCACTTCCACGCCCCACCTTTCCCTCTTCTCAATCCTCTATTAAACTCACCCATAACCTCACGCCATTCTCGTTCAGTACTAGGATCGTTATTATCATTCTTTTGCTTAACCATCTCATTCAGCTTCTTCTTGGTGTCATGGCTCAATTCGTTCTTGACCTTCACACGATCACCTCACATTAATCGCCACCATTATGGTCGGTGGTCATGACCTTTATGGCCAATAGCCTGCTGCTTATCACAGCTCTCATAGTTGGAGTTATCCAGCAATCAAAGCTGTGATAAATCATTTGTCGCTGTTTCATACCGTACACCTGCGACTGGCACGGCGTAGTCTTTTAATCCCACGCATTTACCCGACATTACAGCTCCGGGCGTGCATCAAAATGCAGTTTTCAAAGATCAACTTCCTGACTCCATGGTACAATTTCACCTCTTTAATTCGCGTCCGCGATTTGTACGGAAAAACTTTGCTTTTTGTACGCTTTTTGTACGGGGAAATAAGAAACCTATTTGCAGGAATAATTTGGTCCTTTTAATAGGCCGAAGAAATCGATATAATCTTTCTGTACTTTTGTACTCTATAAAATTAAATAAGGAGGTTCGTTCTGGATACGATGGTGATTTTACTCATTATCTTACTTTCGCTTAAATTCAAGATAGTTATTGAGAAGCGATAAGTTACAAACCATAACCGAGAGGGAAAAAAACCTCAAGGTTTGGTAATGATGAAATTAAAAATAACATTTATCCATGAAATTGACCTCTAATAATAAGTAAAGAGCACCGTTATTCGGTGCTCTTCTTGCATCAAACTAAACTTTTATCAGGATTTTTTATTTACTGTTTCAACAACCACAATAACTCTGTGACTGATAAATCTTTAATAAGAACATTCGATAAAGGGATTTCTTGTTGATGATTAATCTTTGACCACTTATCACCTAAGGAAAAATCTCTGTCCTTCTTAGCAACAGCTTCCTCTAACTTGCTTTCATTTTCCGCTAATACAATCATTGAAGTTTCTTTTCCACCAGTAGCATAGAACACTTTAAATGCTTTCAAGTTTATCTCTCCTTATCAACTCTTAAATTTATCGAATTAATGCCATTCTGGGCACTTCTTATGTTCAGCATGATCATCTTTCCATGCAGATTCATCTTCAAATACAGGGTATCCGCATTTAGGACAATCGTTAATTATGCAACCACTAGACATTTTCTACCTCCACTCCACAGGCTTTTAGAGTTGCTAGACATATGGCAAGCATCTAGTTCCCTTCCTGCTTTCATTCCGCTTCCTCCTCTAACGGATACTTCTCGTTATATTCATCCACATCACATTCGCCGCAATAAATCTTACCGTGGGAACAATCATAGCAAAGCATTTACCCTTCCTCCCCTGCTAGGGCTTTACGTGCTAATTCTCGAATCTCTGAAAATGATTTCCATGGTGTTACGTTAGCTATTTCCTCCAACGACTTACGTAAGCGGTAGATTTCACGTTTTAATGCATTCTTTTCTTTATGCTCCTGCTTGAACATTTCCTTAAAGTCATTAGCATGTTTCTTCCATACCTCCACTTCCCGATCCCGTTCATCTAGTGCGTCAAGAAGTTGTAGAATCACTAAATGTTCATCTGTGTAATGGAATAGACCGTGTAAATCATCCCTTATCGCCTGTTTCTCCTGCTCAGTCATTGTCGTTCCTCCTTCAGTGCTGAGTTGTAAAGTATTACTTGATAACTTGTAAGTATCCAACTTTTTGGTTTTACCGAATGGTTTAAAATTTGGATTTGCTAGTGATTTGTGCAAATCCAACCATCTTCTTTCGTCTTTCTCCAACCGTTTTTCTTAATCTCTTTTTTAAAACTAGCTTTATTACTAGCTGATTCTTGATGCCATTTTTCACATTTAGCACACCAAACTGTGTACTCTTTTGTAATCTCCCCACTCACGTTATCACCTTCCGAATGTCTATTGCTATAAAGGTATTCAGATTGGGCTTGTCAGCAACCTTAATAAATTGTTGATTCGTTTAAAACTGCAATTCCCATCCATATTTTTCAGCTGTATCAACAAACAATGGCATCCCATATGACCCGTAATTATTAAAATCCTCTAGTCCATCCTCTAAGATCCAGTTCCACATCTTAACAACCTCAAACATCATAGCTGATGAAATCCCTCGTTGATTATTTGCTTTTTCAAACCCAAATTGAACATCACGTTCTAATTGTTCTAAAATATTTTCTCTCGTAAATTCCTTGTGTTCATGAGTACCCTTGTATTCTTCATTAAGACTAAGTCCGATCTTTTCTAAATCTTTTTCAGGAATAAAATTAGCCAATCGGTTTAAGTCCCTACCATCAATACAATTCGATTTATAGTTTTCAATCACAAATTCTAAAGTTTTCATGCTCATTCTCCTTTTTGAATAAAATGGCGATTTGATTATTTATGCTAGTTGGTACTTCTCTCGGAAAGCATCAACACCAATTTCTTTTATTTCTAATAGCAGAAGGTCTAAATTTTTATTACACATATTAGACTGATATAACTGATCAATTTGATCTGCTGATTTTAATAGCTGCTCGTTGGTTTGTGTTAACAACCCATTTTTCAGGTACTTACTGTTTTCTAACCCTAATTCGTCAATTACATTATGTAAATAACGAATTAGGTTTTCCCTTGCTTTTCGAGAATTTTCTTCAATGTCATAAAAACTAGGACATTTGGTATTGTTATGAACAATATTCTTTTGTTCATCATCAGGACAAACGCAAATCTCGTTAAAAAAATATTCGCATTGGGCCAAATTGCAATTCATTATCATCCCTCACTTTCCCGACCAAATTTGATTTTGCTAAAACCATGCCAATTGCTCCACTTTAGGCTTTGATTTAGGCTGCTTAGTCATTATTTGTTGCTTACGATCTGTCTTATCTACCATCACTGGAACTTGTGTTGTAAGTGGATAGTAGGTTTCTTTCTGTTCTTGTATCCGAGTGACTCCCAGGTCAATGCCAAGAATATCTGCAGCATCCTCTTCTCCACGATCCGCTAGATAAGATTTCGTTATATCTAAGCTCTTATGGTTTACATAGTTGCTGATCTTCTCCAATGGCACTCCTGATCTGTTTAAGTTATCGATCCGACTATGCCTAAAACAATGCGGATTGATGTGAATATATCGTCCCTCATGGGCACTAAGTAGCTTTTCCATGTAGACGCACCACTCGTTGAACGTTGCCGGATGCACCGCCCTCTTTTTACCGTTCTTATAGACCTTTACGAATAACTGAGGGATAACATCCGGGCCACGTTCCTCTAGGTACATTCTGATTAAATCTTGCACCTCTTGGTCATAGTAGATCTTATATGGCCTTTGTCCTTTTCCAATGACGGTGTTGGTATGATACCTCTCAGTTAATCCGTCCTTCATGACCTGGTGGATCTCCCCTCTTCGCTTCCCAGAGATATAAGTCAACATTAGGTAAACCACCATAAGGATTTTTCCTTTAGCTAGTAATTGTTCTTTTAGCCATGCAACTTGAGCATCAGTAAGAAAAGTGATTTCTCTTACCACCTCACCTTTGATTGGTTTAATCTTAGCTGCTATATTCCGGTTGTAATCAAGTTCATCATCATCTTCAAAGCATCCAAGGGCTGAGCTTAATGTGCTTTTCAGCCGTTTCATGCGATTGGCCGATAGACCTCTCTCTTTTTGCATAACAAGGAATCGAATAATGTCCTTCTTGGACAGATCTAGTAAACTCTTATTGTCAAAGTAGCGATAAACATAGGTTAGGATGATCCGCATATCCTGCCTGTACTGATTGATCGTCTTAGGAGCTCTGTTTTCTGCAATTTTCTGTGTAAGAAATTCTTCAACTAACCGTTTATTTTCTTTTGAAACCAGGTTCTCGTATTCATATTTGTCAACAATCTTTCTCATTTCTATTTCCTTCTCCCTTTTTTATAAATCCACTACAGTATGTTGAGTACTGTAGCGATATGGCGCATAATTTTATCCTTCTGCTTATAAAATGCAGTGTGCTCCATCCCTACTTCATCTTGTATATCTACATCTGGTGGTTTAGGGTTTGTAAAATAACTAAGTTCAATTATTTTGTGTTGATCAAGCGGAAGGGAACTCAAAGCACGATCGATAAGTTTAACCTTGCGTACCTTTTCTTGGAGCTTTTCTTTATCATCATGACAATCTTCTTCCGCAATGGCATCCTTCAAGCTTGGATATTCAATCAATCTCTCTCTAGTTTGTGTATACCAATCTCTTTTTTGGATTTTTTTAAACAAAGTCAATTGCTCCTGGATCATAGTTGCAATCCCCCTCTCGCACTGTGATATAATGGATCTCAGTCGATAATTTTCATAGGAGATCCTTTCGTTTCGTACGAGAGGGTCTTTTGCTTTATCCGTTCAACGACTTCCAACTTTCCTTCCAAACCCTTCTCCTCTGTTTTCTATTTTCGCTAAAAGTCACTCGATACATAAGTGATACTTGCTTTCCACAGCATTGACATTCTTTCCAATACTCATTAGCTGCATCATTCATCACTAGCCAAGAATGACCTTTAAACAAGCAACGGATTTTTCTAAACATTGATTCACCTCCTAACCTATAAATTTATCCATCACTATAGCTTTTACCTATAACTAAAGTGCAACTAATCCTCAACGATTGCCTATTTCAATCCAAACGGCAATTCCATACTCTCTGGAAGAATCCAAATGTGATACATATTAGCTTCATCAACTAAATCTGACTCAGACGGGAAAACTTCTAATGCTGTTCTATCTGTTCCAAAAATCTCATTTTTAATTCTCTGTTTTTCTCTCCAAGGAATATCCGTCGAATCTGCATTTCGAATGCAAACGTGTTCTACTGGACCCCAAGATGTTTCAATCGTCCGGATCATGACCACATACTTACTTCCTTCATCTCGATAAACTCTATCCAGCTCTCCAAACCAACCGCTACCTCTTTTTAATTGTTTTGGTGATGGGTGTATTACCCAACCTTTAATAGCTTTCATCGCTTTTCACCATCCAGTAAATCAAATAGTTCCACTTGCCCTAACACCGGCTTAACTTGATCTTCCCAAACTGTTCCATCTCGCCACAATTGACCTTCCTTTGCAAAATAAGCTTGCCTTACACCGCATCCATTGCCTGATAACCATATAGATAGCCTTTTAAGCTTGTCCCCAGCTTTCCATCCGTAATAATGGTCATAAGGACTTGTTTGCAGTAGAATGTATTCTTCTTGTTGCTCCGGCGTGAGACCAATTTTGTGTCGATCTCTCATTATTCTCCCCTCCCAATCTCCATAAGCTTCTCTAGTGATATTTCCTCATACCACTTATCTTTCTTAACCTCAAACCTAAAAATCGATTGTGGGTCAATTCTATGCCTCTCAAGTGTGTTCCTGAAGTCAGTTCTAGTTGATGATGCGAACCATAAGCGAGAATACCCTAGTCTGTTTTCTGAGGTGTAGTAGGTGATTCGATAGGATTGGGACAGCATTATTGAGCCCTCCTGATAAACTTCTCCTTCGCCCGATACGTCTTTGCACACGGATTATCTTCAAGCAATCCAGCAGCTTTTAATGCCTCCATATCCTTGGCTGCTGTCTTCATGGACACTCCGTAGTCATTAACGATATCTCTGGCTTTCAGTTCTTCTCCGTTAATAAAACGCTGTGCGAGGTCACATCTACGTTGGATCATATACGCCTCCTTTTGAAGTTCCCCCTCTCCGGTTAAGGAGAGAGGAGATATTTAATTAAGCAGCTCCGTTTTCCTGATCTTCTTGCCCTTCCTTTTGTTCCAAATCAGGCTGTTTCTCCTCTGCACTTTGTCCATCTGTTTTAGCAGGAAGATCCTTGTCCTTTCTCCACTCATCCCACTTGTTTGCCAAAGGAGCTACACGGATATAATATTCATCCACCATTTCAATCATTTTTCCAGATGACATACTCAATTCAGACGCAATTTTTAAATATGTTTCACCATCGAGTTTACGTTTGACAATGGCCGGAATATCTATCGTTAAATCATCAAACTTAGGAGCTAATCCACTAAGAATAAAGTCATCAATGATAGTCTTTTCTACTTGAACTCGTTCCTCTTTCGTTGGAACATTGGCTGGTGGAAGGTTAAGATCTGCTTCTATCTGTTCTCCTGCTGGTTTAATTTCCTGCACCACACCTTTATCATCCACTTTGTATTCTTTGATTGGCTTATCGGTATGGGCGTTCAAAGTGATATTGTAGTTAACAACCAATGAATCAAGAGTCACTTCCACCTTGGAATCTATCATTTCAGACAAAGAATCTAGCTTTCCATTAAGAGCACTGTCATTGATCTCCAAAACTATTTCCTTTTTACCACCGGGTTTCAAATTCACCTTTTTAACAACGGATTTAAACTCTACGTATGGCATTGGTTTTTATCCTCCTAAAAATTAATTTATGGGTACAATTTGCACTTCCACTCTTGGTCGATTGCTATACCACTTACTAATAGTCACATCAACAACCTGAGAATCATCTTTCCAAATAACGTTTTTCAAAGCATCCTTAATGGCCTTTAAGTAGTTATCTGCATCAGGTTTTGATGTAGGTCGAAGAATGCCTTTCTCTGCTTGCTCAGTTTTCTTTTTGCTGAAGCTTTTAGGTATGGGTCTGTATATTCCCACCCTCATGCCCAAAGCACCGTCTAAAAGGCTCTCAGGAGCATTTTCTGCAGCTACCTGTCGGACAAAGTTCTTGAAATCAACCGATTTTTTTGGGTCATACATTCTAACGTTTCCGTTGATTGTGGTTGCCTTTGGCCTACCCTGAGCAACTGGTTCCCCGTAAACTGTGAACTGAATCACTTTTCATCACCTCCCCAAAGACCACCTGGTCTTTGTTTGATTTTGTTTTTTCTGCATTGATCGATAATCAGAATTCCGATTTCATCAATATCCCGATCCATAACCTCAGCAATCTCGTCTATTGGCGTACCTTGTCTCCACAACTTTTTAACTTGGTCAATTTCAACCTCGTCCCATACAAAGTTCAATTCCTCCAGGGCCACATAAACCTTGTTCCTCGATTTTTTCAAATGGGAATTCTCAATGCTAAGAATTCCTTTTCTCTCAACACCGTGTTCTTTTACACTAGACACGGCTTTCACCATTTCTCATACGTTCAAATCTTTGTTGAGCAATCTCACGGCGATAACTTGTACCTTGGTTTTCAATGATAATGCTGGTTTCTAACATACGATCATAGATCCGTTTATTTAACTGGAATTCCAATTCTTTCGGATTTAGGTTGGTGGTATACACAATTGGTCGCTTTTGTCGGTATCGTCCATCGACAATCCTGAACATCACATCTAGTACCCAATCTGAGATTTTTTCCGATCCGATATCATCCAAGATCAATAAGTCGCAATGAAGCAGAGCCTCCATAATTCCTTTCTCCGTGTCTTTGTTTTTGCTGTTGAAGGTACTGCGTATCCGTTCAAGCAACTCAGGCACAGTTTGAAATACCACGGTTTTGTCTTTATTTTTGACTCCATGTGCAATAGCAGCACCAAGATGGCTTTTGCCGTTACCAGGCATCCCCCAAATAATCAATCCTTCTGAATCCACAGAATCAAAATGATCAACATAGGATTTTGCGTTACTGAAAGCCTTGGCTGTTCCTGGTCGGTGCAGAAAGGTATCAAACTGACATTCAGCAAAGCGTTGACCTAAATTGCTAATACTAAACTTTTCCTCAATGCGCCTCTTCATGTCGTATTCTTGAGAGATTTTTATTTTTCCTAAGTGTTTATCAATTTCACATTGACACCTTGGCTGGACAACTCTCTTAATCCCTAAAACTTCAACCTCTAATCTAGGAACAATCCGTCCACATTCCGTACAGCAATGATCTTGATCAGAGGCTAAAGTATTCGGATTTGTCAAAAGCTCCTCCACTACTTGTTGGATTCCTGTTTTCATGAGTACCACCTCCCGGTCTATGATTCTTTTTAGTTTTTTTATGGTGCAAATCATAGATGATAGGCAAACAGTAGTTAAAACTATTGATCTTATCCCGCTTATGGACGGGTTTATAATCATTAAAAGCCTTGTCTAGTCCTTCTAAAGCTGTTTTTAAAGGGATTCTTTCTGCAAGCAATTCCTCTAAAGCTTGTTCATCAAGTGCGCTTAGAGAGAATCCTTTTCCTCGCCTAATTAAATATTTATCTGTAACAGCCTTTTTGTAATTTGACTCAAATATTTCGGCTTGGTTAGAGTCGGCATCTAACTCAGAGCTGGCAGGAACAGCACCTTGCCGGGTTGTAGGTACCCCCTCGTTGTCAAAAACTTCAAGCTGCGCATCAACAGCAACAACAACAATATTGTTTTTAATACTGTCTTTAATACTGTTTTTAGACCCCTCTTCGCCCTTAGAGCCGCAAGGGATTGATTCATTCAAAAGTTCCCGTTTTGGTAACTCACTAGTTACCGTTTCAGTAACTCCAAGGTTACTGTTTTGGTAACTTTCGTCTGATAAAGTTACTGTTTTGGTAACCTCTGAATTACCTTTTTGGTAACTAATTTTGTTTTCAAGGTTGGCACGAACTAATGACTTGTAGTCTTCTTCGTTCCATCCTTTCACTGGATTGATCTGCCATAGTTCGTAATCCTTATTGAACAAGAAGTGCATTTCAGTTCGATTCCATTTAATAACTTTGCATGTTTCGAGATAAATCAATTCCTTAGTGATATGCGTTCTTCCTATTCCACAAAGTTCAAAGTCCTTTAAGTTGGGAATAAATGCAAATTTCTTATTGCATCCATATGACAAACGCCAAATGAAGTGTAAGATGGCTATCTGTCTTTTAGAAAAATCACGTCGGATAATCTCATTCCATATTTCGTTTGCTATTCGTATAAAGCCATTTTCTATTTGCGGATTCGCCACCTATACCCCTCCTCCGCATCTGTCTTTAAAACGGTATTACCCGTTCCCTACCTGACTCCCGGTGAACAAGGTGCAATTTATCGCTTAAGGCCTTGGTGATTAACCAGTTTTCAGGATTTAACCGAGCAAACTTTATGGCTTCCTTTTGCTTACGTGAAGGCTTTTTCCCATTCTTCATAGCCTATTCCTCTCCGAACAAAAGCATAGAGACTTCATAAACACTTGCAAAATATCCGATATACATTTGATTCACTCCATTCGATTTATTGGACCAAGATCGGCTCCTGGTCGGGCTGAAACATTATGTATGGGTTTTTAGATGGCATCAAAGATGCTATCTGACTTTGGTTGCTGTTCTTGTTGTTCAAGCTTATTAATCTCGAAATCTAGCAATTTGGACAAACCTACTAATTCCTGCAAAGATAATTCCTTAGCTTTTTTCTGAAACTTTTCAGCTATGAATTTCTTAATATCTATATCCTTCCAACCAAGTAAATCTGTTTGCCCTTTGATTTTTGCCCACTGCCGTTCCATTTCTTCAGCTTCATTCACCGTGCTACTATCATCAACCACGATTGGTTTTGATGGTTCAATATCACCCATATCTACCCTGCCACGTTCTGTATAGGAACCAACTTTATCAAGAGTACCTTGCTGAATGGAACCTTCATCATCCAACTCCAACTCAATACCAAACTGAAGTTTACAAGCTCGCTTAATCGCATGTTTTTGGATCATATCCTCATAGTTATTGGTCCACATTGCTTTGTTGAAACCACCTGTTCTGTAGTGTTCTACCTGATCAGAAGTGACCAAAACTAAAACGTTAGGAAATCCTTTTCTTTTTGCTATGCAATATGAACCTACCGTTTGACCACGAACCATACTTTTCACTTTATGAGTGACTGTTCCTTGGGCAATGTCTGCCTCAAAATCATCATTTTCCTTTACCACTGCTGCTACAATCCCATCAAAATCTTCCCTACGTCTTGCGATAGCTTGAACACCTTCAGCACTAATTTGGATAGTTGGCTTACCGCCCATTTTGATGAAGTAGATTTGATTAATGAAAGGATTTAACTGAGCATGATTGCATACTTCAACAAACATTTGAAACTCTTCGTTAGTCGCATCCTTTGCTATTGTGGCCTTTAAAGTTGCTAACTGCTTCTCATTGAAGATTGATAGGGACTGACCCGAAATTGCTGTTGTTGGAAGATTACTCATTTACTTCACTCACCTTTTCAAAGTTTTTTATCTGTATGCCAAATGGTTCATTCGCAACCCTCGCCATAATTAATTGACCTAACGGTTGAATGAAACCATCTTCGTCAATTGATTCGCTGTTATCCACGAATACCGGGATAATTAGATCAGCTTGTCTCATGAACACATCTGAGATTTCCAATCCAGCTCGGATCTGCTCGGCCTTTGATAGATCACGGTAATCAACACCACCATGCTCCACAACAAAGTCAATCTTCTCCTCACCATTTTTCTGGATGGTTGTTAATCGGATATCCAACGAAGAAAATACCTCTTTTAGTTTGGCAGCCATTAGTTCAGCTCTCTTAGCTCGGAATATCTTAATGGCATCAACAATGCTTAATGAGTTGTTTCTTTCTTTTCGAACCTTTTCAGCATCAGCTTTTGCCTTCTCTAAGTGATCAAAAAGCTTGATGGTATCCTCGACCAAATATTGTTTTTGAATAAGAGCATTGATTTCTTCTGATACTTCTGCAGGGTTTTGAGGAGCTGGTGGAACAACATAGCTCTCATACTGTTCCTTAATTTTCAATGCCTCATCTTTTTGTTTAATCAACTGAGCCTTTCTCTCAGCAGCCTCTTGTTCATGTTTACCAATCAATTCAATTTGTTGATTTTCATTCAGAGGATTTCCACAATGATCACAAGTATCACTAATGGTTTGTGCACTTAGTTTTTTATAAGTCTCAAGATCAGAAGTGAACCTATTTTCACGTTGCTTAAATTCGGAAAGAAGTGAGTCCTTTTGCTTTTGGGCTTTATTATGTTCATCTAAAAGGGATTGATAGTTGTTGATGATTGCCCTTTTCTTTTTGATTTGATCGTTAAGATCCTGAACATTAATATCAGCACTCTTTTTTTCTGCCTCCATTAATTGTTCTTGCAAGTCTTTCACCCTGGCATTAACAGCAATGGATTCCTTATCTTTCTTGTTGAAAATATCCCTATGAATCTTTTCCAAATCATCTAAGGAATATTTTTTTAGTAAAGGCTCCAAATTGTCTTGGCACACCTTGGTCATGGTGGATAATATTTCCTTGTTAGTTGGCTCGGTAACATACTTTAGTAGTTGTTTTCTTTGTTCCTCCCATTTCTGAGAGCAGAAGAAAACCGGGTTAAAGATGGATAGGAACAATTCTTTACTTTGAAAGATTTCCTTAACTAGATCGTTAAATTTAGTTGCTTTCTCAGGAACTTCGTTGATGTAATACTTAGCTGTTCCATTTACCAGTTCTCGTTTTAGCAGTAAATCTTGGTCATTGACTTCCAGGAGTAATTCAACTGAGACTTTATCAACTTCTTTGTTCGTAGGAGTTGGGTCAAACTTACTGGCCCCTTCTAGATCCATGCTATATAGTAACCAGGTAACAGCTTCCCCTATTGAGGTTTTACCTGATCCGTTTTTGCCTGATGCTTGAGTAACGTCACCAAAATTAATTGTTGTGTCCTGATGATCCTTGAAATCGATCAAGGTCATTCGTTTAAAATGAATCCGCATTATTCCACCCCACACTTGTATTAAATTTGTCAAAGAGCATATACTAGATAAAGAATGATTTTCTTTAGGTCCTGTTGCGAGCAGGGCCTTTTACTTTTGAACTGCAATCACTTCGTGAGAGAACTCATAAGAATCTGATTCGCAATAAGGACACCTTTCAACGTCCTCATTTATTTCAACCGCAAATGCTTTAGTGCATTCGTTACATCTGTAAACGTCCATTTCCATTTAACTCACACCCTTTCTTTTATGAATTGAGACTACCGCTACCCCTAACCTCTATAGCGGCTCCCCAGCTCCTT
Source organism: Bacillota bacterium (assembly GCA_035254305.1). Lineage (GTDB taxonomy): Bacteria > Bacillota > Bacilli > Aneurinibacillales > RAOX-1 > DATFAS01. The sequence goes on along the minus strand of DATFAS010000189.1, from coordinate 17,879 downwards.
GGCTGGTCCAGATGGTTAGTCTCTATGTATGGTGCACTATTGGATCTGCACCGCAGGACCCAAGGAGATGAGTGATTGGGAGTGGAGTTACTCCCTGGGTCCTGCGGTAAAGACCGATTGATCTAATCTCTACCGAGTGTTAAAATTAAATCGAATAACTTGGCTAAGCCATTTGCCCCCCAGCAGTGGCTTTTTTCATTTGCCTAAGCTTGTCCATTTCTTGTTCATATTTCTTCCTAGCAAACTTTTTAATCGACCTCCTATTCGAACACTCCCATACTTGAATCCAAATCCCCGCACTTCTCATAATTTCATTCATCATTGAACACCTCCCATGGTATTTAAAACGACTAGAACTGCGTTAACCCTTTCCTGTTGAGCCTGGTGCATAAGCTGTTTTCGTTCCACATCTTTAGCCACAATCTTTGAATCTATATCTTTCACTTTCTGCTCTGCTAGATTGGCAGAGAGAATTATACGTTCATAGTGGAGTCTTTCTTTAATCAAGGCTCCAATTTCGTCCTCGACTAGTTCGACTCGTTGCGTCAATTCTTGCGGTGTAAATTTCTTCATTCGATTGATTCCTCCAGGTATTTGTTTTAGTAGTGCTGATACGACGGTATTTTTCGCCAGGATAGCCTAAAAAAATTGCTACGCTTAGTAGCTTTCTGTAGGACTTTAAACCCACTTGTCGAATGTAATGATTTGGAAGAACCGGAACTTTGGACGAGTGAAGTTCTTCCAAAATGTCATAGATGAAGGGTGGTGAAACGAAATGGCTGTATATTTGATTACTTACGATTTAAAGAATGCCAGCGGACATGACTATTCAGCACTTCACGATAAAATTAAGTCTTTTGGTGCATGGTGGCATTATCTAGAATCAACTTGGTTAGTTGATACTACAATGAGTGCCCAAACTATGTCTGATGAAATTAGGAAAGTCTACCAACCGGAATACCACCTTGTAATAAAATTAACTGGGTTAGACTATCAAGGTTGGTTGCCTAAAGAAGCTTGGGACTGGGTCAAATCTCGTCTTTAACACGATAAGGATTTTGAATTGACTCACCATTTATAAAGTATCCATTGTCACTATCCCCTAGCGAATGTTTAGTCGTCGTTTCCTCGGCGGCTTTCTTTTTTGAACTACACTCTATGCAGAAAAAAGTCGTTCCTACGAAATCTCCACCGTTATTCCAAATATCGATAATTTCTTTTTGCTCAACTTGAATTGATTTTCCGCATTCGCCACAGTCACTAAAGAATTCATCCTCATACAGATCAACTTTCATTTCTACCTGGTCATTCAATTTGATTTTGGTATATAGCATTTCATTACCCCTCCCTACACCGCTTTGTTTTGATCTTTAAACTCACTAACATCCACCCGGTACTGAATAGCCATTTCTTTAACAATCGCCAAGTAAATCTCAGTCAACCTTGAATCATCAGCAATCACTTCCAATTTGGTGACTTTATCGATTTTTGACTTTGCTACACCTTCCAAGGCCATCTTGCGTTGCTTATTTGTTAGGCGGATCGATAACTGGCAAGCTGCTCTTTCTTCTAGCCGCTTATAACTTTCATTTCGAACTTCCTGATAGGCTTCATGCCCTCCGCGATTCTTAGCGATCTTGTTGATGATGGCATTCACCTTTTTACGCCACTCAGTAGGGTTAAGACTGATGATCTCTTTGATCTCGTCCTGCCTTTTCTCGGTGTCTATCAGGCGCTGTTCGAATTGGGTCATTCGTCTTTCTTGTTCAACCAGTTGGTTGATGCTTGCTTGGAGGATTTCTAGTTGGGATTGGGGTTTTGTGAGCTGCTCTTTCATCCGCTTAAACTCTTGGATGAACCTTACTTTCATTTTCATAGCTTCAGGAGTTACATAGGACATAGCTACTATGGCAAAGGCATCTTCAGAAAGGTTGTATTTCGGATACCATTGCTTGTTTTGTTGGTGTTGGTATTGGGTCTGTGCAAAGTTGCTCAACCCCCATTCGCTTTCCCCAGCCTCATTTAACTTTTCGATCTGAACTTCAATATCTCTCAGAACATCTGCATGACGTTTACCAAACACTTCAGCTACGGTTAAAGAATCAGTGACAACTTGATCATTTTGGATAAAAACAAGTTTCTCCATACTTTTTCTCCTCTCTTTTATTTATGACAACAATCGATAGACAATTTTCGCACTTTGGGGATAAAGATGCTCCCCGGTGGGGAGGAATGTATATCTTATGCTGATTTATTCTCTAATCCACTTATAACCGCGTCCCAAAGCTTCTCGATGTCTTTTCTCCCTTCTCCCCAATCTCTGAGAATTTCTAGTGCCGCTTTCTCATCTTTATACGAGAGTTCCGTTAGTTTATCTGGAAGATAGGAGAATTTATGAATGATGACTGGATCGAATAGATTCATGTTTACCTCCTAGTTCTGTATTTGCCGTTTCGGCAAAATTATTATCAGAATAAAGCTCGTTCATTCCTATATTAAATTTAATCGCAATCAAAGGAATGTGATTTGGCTTGAATTTACATCTACCCGATTCGGCATAATAATAACCTGTAGCTGTTCTATAACCTAGATAAATCGCCATATCTTCCATAGATAAATTGTTGTTAATACGCAGTTGCTTAATCTTTTCTAAATTAAGTTCCATTTCTATCACCTTCTTCCGTATTGCCAATTTGGTAAATCAACTACAACTTAATAGTATATTGCCATTTTGGTAAAGTCAATAAATATTTTCCATTTCGGTAAATGTATTTTTCCTAAACGGCAAAGATGGTAAAATATTATTACCAATTTGTTAAATTGAAAGGAGAATAAGGATGAAGACACTTGGATCTAGACTGAAATTTCTTAGAGAAAAAGCCAACCTAACACAGATCCGAGCTGCCCAATCAATGGATATTAGCAATGTCCAATTATCCAGATATGAATCCGATGATAGAAAGCCGGAACCTGAAACGCTAAAAAAGATTTCTGACTTTTACAGTGAAGTCCTTGGCGAAACTATTTCAGTAGATTTTTTATTGGGAAAAACTGAAAATGCTGGATTATCAGATCCTATCTTAGAACCTTACAAAAACGACAAAGAATTTTTAGACTTTATAATTACTCTAAAATCACTTCCAGAAGAAACTCAAAAATCATTTTATATACAGGTCAAAGCGATGTCTGAACATCTGAAGGCAAACAAAAAAAACGCATCCGACTAAGACGCGTTTTTTTTATGAATCTCTTCAAGTAGTTCAATCATCCTATCTTTATCTTGCTTGAATAAATCAAAATACATTTTTAAAATTTCATCATTGTAGTCCATTCTCTCTCCCCCTGAGCAGTTACAATAAGAAATAAAATGAGGTATAACATGTGGAAAGTAGGCCGATGCCTACTCCGCGAACGCCTTCGAGAAGCCAGAATGACACAACAAGAACTTGCTTCCCGCTTGAATACAACCAAACAAAAAGTTAATGATTATGCACACGGCAGAAGGCCGATTTCATTGGAATTAGCCTATACTATATCTTTAACCATTGGTTGTTCGATAGAATCTCTTTTTGAATGGGTTCAGGAGTAAGCGACATGTTGGGCAATTAGGCTCAACACGGTCTACGGTACCCTATATAGGGGTACAAGTTTATTTTATTCCTAAATTACAGTAAAATCCATTATTGTTTATTTTACTACATCGGGAACTGACATCGACCGGTTCCGGAATGGTAAGTACTTACTCCTAAATTGCCTTTTCACCTTTAACAAATGGTCTCAATAATTCCAGCACGCTTAATTTCCATCTAATGGCTTGCTTCTCAGAAGAAACTGTTTTACTTTTATCTTTCTTATTAATAATCGTGGTAGTTAACTTGGCGAAAGGCTTACCTTTATCAGTTAGATCCCACTCCTTCTTGACGTTCTTTACTTGTAATCCACATTGTTCAAGCAACATGTTAATCTTTTTTGCACTAATTACTGGATCAAAAGTATTACCTAGTTCAGTCGGTGTCACGGTATGATCCGTATCCTCTTCTCTGACTAATCGTTTGAATGGAGTTAAATCTACGCCAGTTTCCATTTCTTCATGGTTTAGTGCATGAGCCAATGCAGAACTTTCTGGTAAACCTAACATCTTGTACAATTTCGATTTGGCACGGACATTAGATTGAATTTGGTTCCAAGTTGGTTTCCTAATTGCTTTTTCAATTATTTCAGGTGCTTCAATACGTGCTGTGTTCTCTACATTGAGAAGGTAATCACGGACTCTTTTTGCTACTTGGCTATCTCTAAGAAGCATACCGATCCTTAAAACTGCACGCCTAGGAATTAGGGTAATGGAAGCAGCGTATTTGGAAATTCCGAAACTCTCAAGGTCTCCGAAGTTTAGTTCGGTAAGCTCCTTTTTGCTCACAATCTTTAGGCCATCAGATTGTACTTCTTCTCGATTATCAGCAATTAATTCCTCAACCCATCTTTTTGTTACTTCAAAATAATTTGCTACATGCTCAATCGTAGTATGGATATCATCTGGTAATAAAGAGAGAGCTTTCACTTTATTAAGAACCTCAACATTGTTGATATGCGAATCACGTAAAGACTTACTTTCGATCAGTGCTTCAGAATTTGGTTTGTTCATTACGGTTTCTCCTCACGGGATTTCCTTTTGGTTTTTTTTGCAAACTTGCAAATTGCAGTCTAAAAAAAATATGTGCTCAAATCTTTTTTTAGGGAAAGCATTAAGTACTCCTGCAATAAAAGTCTCTCCAGGTGCTGAATATCTACCGTCTGTTGGAGGTAATTTAATTCTATACAAGGTTGACTGAGAAACTCCGATTTTCCTTGAAAATTGTGCATCAGTTAGCTTCCCCTGTAGTTTTTCTAGTACTTCTATGTTAACTCTTACTACAGGTTTATTCATTCTATTCTCTCCTCACATTTGATGATCCATAATTTCCACGCTTGCAAAATTATGATAACACGCCTTTTCCGGGCATGCAAGCATATTTTCCATCCATGCAAACAAAATTTTAGATTTCTCATGTTATACTTTAGGTGGGTGATTAGATGAAAAAGAATAAAGAATTAGTTGAATTTGGCTTATTCTTTGCAAAACTAAGAGAAGCAAGTGGTTTTAGAACTAAATCTGAATTGGCTGATGCATCTAAAGTAGCCATATCTACAATTTCACGAATAGAATCAGGAACAAACAAAGTTCAACCTAATACATTGAAAGTTCTTGCTCCTTTTTTAAAAGGTATTAGCTATGATGAATTGATGAAAAAAGCAGGTTACATCGGAACAAATACTGAAATTGGAACAGAACAATCAAACTTAGACCTTGATGACGATATACGCGAAATCCAACGATATGCTAGAAAACTTTCTGCTGAGAACCGTAAGAGAGCCTTAAAAATGATTAAAGTCGCTTTTGAAGATGCCTTCAACAAAGATGATGAAGATAATGAGGAAGATGATGATATTTAGGCCAAATTACACAAAAGCTGAGAATCAAGCTTATAAGTTAATAAAAATTAGTGGAACAACAGAATTTCCTATTAAAGTAAAAAAAATTGCAAAGATTTTTTCTAACTTAAAAATCAGATCTTATTCATGGTTTGCAAAAAAAAACGATATGACTTTAGAGAAAGTGTGTGAATTTGCTAAAAGTGATGAAGGTTGTTGTTGGTATCGAAAATCAAAAAATCAATACATGATTTTATATAACGATTCAATTGAAAATGTTGGAAGGGTTCGCTGGACGATTGCTCATGAGTTAGGTCACTTTATGCTTAAACACAATGAGAGAACAGATAAGACAATATTCGCAAGGAGCTCTTTGTTAGGTTGGGAATACGACGTTTACGAAAAAGAGGCTAATTGCTTTGCGCGAACTTTACTTGCTCCACCGAATGTACTAATTGCATTGGGGAAAATTAATCCAGGTATTATTGCAGATATTTGCGGTTTGTCAACGAATGCTGCTTCCAATGTCTATCGTTTTATTTTAAAAGGAAGCAAAAACGGGATTCGTTATTCACAAAATTGGGTTACTGATCTATTCTCCAAATATATTTATGACTATAAATTTAGGTTTTGGTGTTTTCAATGTAATCATTCTTATTCTCATAAACACGCAAAATATTGCCCAATATGTGGTGGCCATACATTAGTAAAAGAGTTAGGTGATAAAATGCTTTATTCTGGATATAAATTAGACGAAAATTTTAGAGCAATTCAATGTCCTAGATGTGATAATGAAAAAATAATTGGGGATCACTGTCACATTTGCGGAACTTACTTAATTAATAAATGCACAGGGTTTAGACCAGAGCAAATGTATCAAGAATATTTTGGGCCATGGCATATTAAATTTGAACACAGTTGTGGAGAAATTTTAGACGGAGATGCTAGATACTGCTTAAAATGTGGTTCTACTTCGACATTTTTGGAAGCTGGATTATTGATCCATTGGCAAAATGAAAAAAGTGAAATAAAAACTGCTATTGAAGAATTTGCCCAAAATAAACCTAAGGGAAGGAATTCATTTGCTTTAGAAATAACCGATGATGATCTGCCATTCTGAAATGGCAGATTTTTACACAACAAATAAGAACGTAGGTTCCGAGGTGAAATCATGCAACGAGTAGCAATATATATAAGGGTTAGTACTAGACTTCAAGAAGACCGATATTCTCTATCAGCTCAACAAGAAGAGCTGACAAAGTACGCACAATCCCAAGGGTGGGTTATTGGTAAAATCTATAAAGATGTGGATAGTGGCGGTAAACTGGATAAAAAGGGCTTGAATTTACTTCTAGATGATGTTGAAGACGGAAATATTGATATTGTCTTATGTATCGACCAGGACCGTCTGAGCCGTTTAGACACTGTGGCGTGGGAGTACTTAAAGTCTACTCTCCGAGATCACGGGGTAAAGATTGCGGAACCAGGATCAATTGTTGATTTAAAAAATGAGGACGATGAATTTATCTCTGATATTAAAAATCTCATTGCCAGACGAGAGAAAAAAGCGATCGTACGTAGGATGATGCGCGGGAAAAGACAACGGACAAGAGAAGGTAAAGGATGGGGTAAACCACCTTGGGAATACAATTACGATAAAAATACCAGCCAATATTCCATAAATGAAACATGGTCATGGATCATACCTTACATTGATAAACTTTATCTTCATGAAGGGCTGAGTGACCATCACATCGCAAAAAGACTAAACGAGATCACCAAAACACCATCCGGCAAACCTTGGAATGATGTGAACATTCGTCAACGGTTAACGAATAAAGCCTATCATGGAGTAATGGAAAAAAAATTCTCGAACGGTGAAACTATAACAGTCCCTGATACCTTCCCTCCTCTACGTAGTGAAGAAACATGGGAACAGATCCAACAGGAAAGAAAAAGAAGGTTTAGAAAGCGAAAAGAAGTATATTTTAGTTTACTAAGAAGAGTGAATATTGTTTGCGGAAACTGCGAAAGGAAAGTAACCGTCAAAATGTCGGGTACTGAACAGTATTCCATTCATTTTTACCTAAAACATGGTCGGGCTATTAAGCGAAAAGATCAATCGGTATGCTCTATCTCTATAAATGTAATTCGTGTTGAAAAAAATATAATCCAAGCAATCAAAGATATTCTAACTAATGAAGAAGTGGCTAAGAAATACATGAAATTTGATTTTACACAAAAGGATATAGAGACTGCGGGAAATGAAATTAAAGCTAGTGCAAAATTAATTCAAGATACGCAAGAGAAGATCGACCGCTTACTGGATATTTACTTAGAAGGTGGTTTCTCAAAGGATAAGCTAGCCCAAAAGAAAGAGGAATTAGAGAAGCAACTTGCCGTTCATCAAGAACGACAAAAGGAATTAGAGGCAAAAAAAGAAGCGATTACTGCGAAATTATTCAATTATGACCTTGTGAGAAGTCACCTAGCCATTGCGAATAGATTTGACAGACTGCTATCCCAAGAGAAGCAGATGGAGTTAATCGGGAACTTATTTCCTAGTGGGGTATTATTTGAGGATCGTCTTGAGCTAAATGGTAAAATTGGAGATTTACCTTTGGATATTATTGTCCCGATTGACGAAAATCCTTATTAATCAACGTGGGTTTGTACCCATGTTTATTTTCTTAAAAATGGTAGCCATTGCATTTACGGTTACATCACCATAAACAAATTCCATGTGTCTTTGATTCCGTTTTTTATCAACTTCTAAGACCTTAAGCTCAACGGCAAGATTAGCATCCGTATAGTAATCCACATCTACCTGCCTAACATAGGCCTTTTTCTCGTCATAATCGAACTTCTCCACTTGGTATTGAATTCCTTCATGTAAATAAATGGCTTCATCATGCAAGAGAGTGATCGAGCTAAATAGATCCATCTCCCCCAGTACATATACATTTGCTACATTTGATTGATCGATAATGACTACGTTTTCTTGTGAAGCCGATCGAAGACTAATATTGTGGGCGGGAAATGAATCATTCATCCAATGCCATTTCCCTCGATTTTGGTGGAGCACCTGTTCCTCAGTTAGAAACTCCAAAATCTCCTCAATTTCTGTTTCACCAAAAGTTTCCCCTTCTTTAAAGGGAAGCTCATAGGACGCACACTTAATGTGATCAACTAAAATAATTAAATTGTTAGGGTTAATTCTCGCTGATTCCGGATTTCGATTAAAGAAATAGTCTGGATGTTGAATAATATATTGGTCGATTGGGGTAGATCCCGCAACTAAAAAAATTATCGATTCATCCTGACGTCTTCCTACTCTTCCAGCTTGCTGCCATGTACTCGAAATTGACCCAGGGTAGCCAGTTATGACACATGCTTGAAGTTGACCGATGTCAACGCCTAGTTCAAGTGCATTCGTGCTTACCACACCTACAATTTCACCACTACGAAGTCCTTCTTCTATTTCTCTTCTTAGTGTTGGTAGATATCCTCCCCGATACCCACGAATCGATTTATTCCCCAGCTCTTTATCAATTAATGGTTGAAGATAGCTTAGCAAAATCTCAACTCTTATCCTACTACGTGCAAAAACAATCGTCTGGATTTTGTTCTTCAGAAATAATTCGGCTATTTTCCTTACCTCTAAAGTAGGGCTTTTTCGAATATTCAAAGGTACATTCGTTACGGGAGGATTATAAAAAATAAAGTGCTTTTTACCCGTAGGTGCACCGTTTAGAGCAATCAATCGCATAGATTCACCTGTCAGTTGTTCTGCAAGCTCCTTTGGGTTGGCAATGGTTGCAGAGGTACAAATAAATTGGGGTTTACTTCCATAGAACGCGCAAATCCGCTTCAGACGCCGAATCACATTTGCCACATGGCTCCCAAATACACCACGATATGTATGAAGTTCATCAATAACTACATATTTTAACTGTTCAAAAAAAGCAACCCATTTCGTATGATGAGGAAGTATTGCGGAGTGGAGCATATCCGGATTCGTAATCACAATATTCCCTGCCTTACGAACAACTTGACGAATATTAGCAGGGGTATCCCCATCATAAGTATAGCTCTTTATATCCAATCCTATCTCAGCAATCAATTCATTCATCGCGCTTTTTTGATCCTGAGCAAGTGCTTTTGTCGGAAATAAGAAGAGAGCCCTACCATCTAAATTCTCAGTAATCGATTGTAACACTGGCAGCTGATAACACAACGTTTTCCCTGAAGCTGTAGGGGTCACTGCTACAATATTGACCCCAGCATAGGCAAACTCAAACGCTTCTGCTTGGTGAATATATAAATTTTGGATCCCTCTTTTTTCAAGTGCTTCTTTTATTCGCTGATCAAGTGCGGCAGGATACGGAGCCAACAACGCCTCACGTGATTCGAAAGTCTCCCAATGAATAATATTCTCTGCAAAATAGGAGTCATTTTTCAATTCTGCTATCAATTCGGAAGTACTTAATTTCATTCTCACTGATCTCACCTCACTTCCTACCATTTTAGCGAATAAACGTTCGAATAGTAAACTATAAAAATGTTAGAAAAGCTTCCTTCACACCAAGTATACCGCCATCAACAAATAGTGTTTGACCCGTCACATAATTTGCTGCCTCAGAACAATCCTTCCTCCCTCTTTTTTTCAAAAATAGAGCCAATACGACATTGTTCGTATTGGCTGCTCGAAATTTGCGCTTTCCTAGGAAATATCTTCTTTCTTATTTTGCTCTTCCTTAGGTGAAGGGAGAGCAATGCACCTGATAATCTCTTCATGCTTATTTAGCTGAATAAGAGTTTTACCAAGTCCACCAGATTCACTAATTGATAAAATTGTAAAGTCAATGGCATATTCTTTTCCTTGATTAGAAACAAATTTACAATCCGTCCTATCATGTTCAAAATCAGCATAAACAATTTCGTGTGGACTTGTTTTCCTACGCCGAATAATAAGTAAACCTTTTCCTCCACGACTCTGCGGAATAAAATCAGAGACATAGACTCTTTTACCTATTCCCTCAGTCGTAAGAAATTGCACCACTCTCTCATCTTCTTCTTTTGTAAGAAGGTAGGTGATCACTTCATCCGTATCCCCCAAGCGAATCGCCTTAACACCCGCTGCACTTCTACCCATAGCATTCACTTCTCGCAAAGCAAATTGAATAGCCATGGCCTCACGGGTGACGAGCAAGAGTTGTTCATCTTCGTTTGCTCTGAAGACACCAATTAATCGATCCTCATCCTTTATTTTAATCGCTAGGACACCGCGTTTTCGCTGACTGGTAGTATATTCCGACAAAGTAGTTTTTTTAATCAAGCCTTTCGATGTGACGAAATATAGGAATGATTCCGGTAGATTTTCTTCGATGGGTAGAACACTAACGATCTTTTGATCCTTCCCGAGAGAAATCACATTAATTAGTGCTGTACCTGGATCCTTCCACCTTACATCTGGCAATTCATGGACAGGAACTTGGTAAAACATCCCGTCATTTGTAAAAAGCAGCAAAGATTGAATCGTATTAATTCGGAAGAAGTACCGTATTCGGTCTCCCTCTTTAATACCAGCTGTTTCTAGGGAAGCTCCCGAACTGTTAAAGGATCGCAAGGAAACACGTTTAATATACAGATCCTCAGATAGTGTCACGATCACTTCCTCATTTGGAACCGTTATAGAAATATCCACTTCAATCGTTTCAATCTCATCTTCAATGATTGTCCTACGATCATTGCCGTATCGATCCCGAATCTCCAGTAGCTCTTTCTCTATAACAACATGCAGTTTACCTTCATTTGAAAGAATAGAATGCCATTCTTTTAATTTCTTGTGCAATTCCTGTTCTTCCTTTTCGTATTTCTTGATATCAAGCTTCGTAAGTTGATGAAGTCGAATATCTAAGATCGCTTCTGCCTGCTCATAGGTAAAATCATATTTACGGATTAAGTTCTCTCTAGCATCTTCTCTACCTTCAGAATCCATAATCGTGTCTATCACTTCACGAAGGATAGAAATTGCCTTAATGATTCCCTCAACTATATGGAGACGTTTCTCAGCCTTGTCATAATCATGCTGGGTGCGGCGAGTCACAATCTCTTTTTGGTGCTTAATGTAGTATTGAAGAATCTCTTTTAATCCGATTTGCTTAGGATGCGTGTCGGCAATCACAAGCATATTAAAGCTATATGTAATTTGAAGATCTGTCTTTTTGTATAAATAATTAAGAATTCCTTCGAGATCAGCATCCTTACGAGCTTCCAGAACAATGCGAAGCCCTTCTCGATCCGTTTCATCTCGAACCTCAATCAGTCCATCTATGTTCTTATCAATAATTTCTTCATCGATCTGTTGAACCAACGCCTTTTTCTTAACCGTATAGGGAATCTCATCAATGACGATAACCTGTCGTCCCTGTTTTCCCTTTTCTATATGCGTTTTCGATCGAATGACAATCCTACCAGAACCCGTACGATAGGCCTTTTTTATTTCTGATTTTCCTTGAATAATCCCCCCTGTTGGAAGATCGGGACCAGGTATAATTTCCACTAGTTCATCTAACGAAATATGTGGATTTCGCAAAACCGCAATGGTGGCATTAATCACCTCACGCAAATTATGAGTAGGAATTTCCGTAGCAAATCCAATGGAAATACCAGTTACCCCATTCACCAACAGATTCGGAAATCGAGAAGGTAACACAATGGGTTCTTTCGTTGTGTTGTCATAATTGGGGATAAAGTCAACGGTATCCTTCTCAATATCTCTTAACATTTCCATAGATATATCGGTCAACCTAGCCTCCGTATATCTCATTGCTGCAGCAGAGTCTCCATCAATCGTTCCCCAATGACCATGTCCATCAATTAATGGTTCACGCATTTTATGGCGTTGAACCAGATTAACCATCGTTTCGTAGATCGAGGAATCACCATGTGGGTGGTAATTCCCCATCACATCCCCAACTGTTTTGGCTGATTTCCGATAAGGTCGATCTGGTGTATTTCTTTCTTTGTACATCGAATAAAGAACCCGTCTTTGAACGGGTTTTAATCCATCTCGAACATCTGGAATGGCTCGGGATAAAATAATATATCTGGCATAATCGCTAAACCGGGACCGGTAGACATCCCTGATACTCATCTGCATATAATTCTGGTCAAAAAGGCCCACTTTACTCCTCCTCAACTACAAACTTCACATTATGTTCAATCCATTCACGGCGAGGCGGGACCTTGTCCCCCATTAGGATCGACACGATCCGTTCAGCTTCTGCCGCATCCTCCACATCCACTTGAATCAGCTTACGTGTTTGCGGATTCATCGTTGTGTCCCATAGCTGCTCGGCATTCATTTCCCCAAGCCCCTTATAACGCTGTATTTCTACTGCTTTACCTAGTTTCTTCTGAGCTGCGATTCTCTCTTCCTCATTCCAGCAATATACGATTTCTTGCTTCTTTTTATCCTGACGATAAACCTTATACAATGGTGGCTGTGCAATATAGATTTTTCCTCGGCGTACAAGCTCAGAAAAATAACGATAGAACAGCGTGAGGAGAAGAATCTGAATATGTGCTCCATCAAAGTCCGCATCCGTCATGATGATTACCTTATCAAAAGCACATAGGTTGGCATTGAAGTCATCGCCAATTCCTGTCTCAAGTACCTCTACAATGGTGTTTATTTCCTCATTGCCATTAGGTCCTATGACTTCATAGATTTTTTTCTTCTCTACATTAATTGGCTTCCCACGTAAACTGAGCACAGCTTGAAAATTTCGATCTCGCCCATTAATCGCAGAACCACCCGCACTATCTCCCTCTACAATGAACAGTTCATTCTGATTAGGGTCCTTCTTCGAAGCAGGTGTGAATTTATCACTGATACTTCTCTTTCCTTTTTTCTTTTTCTTACCTGGATTTTTTAATGCTTCTGCAGCCTTCTTAATTTCCTCTTTAATTCTACGAGATTCAATGGCTCGTTCAATGATTAATTTAGCTGTGTCTGGATTCTCTTCAAGGAAAAACACCATCTTTTCTCCAATGAAGCCCTCTACTGCAGATCTTGCCTCTTCACTACCAAGCTTATCCTTCGTTTGACTTTCAAACTGGGGATCATCCATTCGAATACTTAACACAGCCATGAAGCCTTCTCGATAATCATTCCCACTTAAATTTTTATCGTTTTTCTTAAGAAAATTATTTTTTCTTGCATATTCATTTAATGCTTTTGTCATAGCATTTCGTAACCCAGATACATGTGTACCTTCATCAAGGGTAGGAATGGTATTCACGTAGGAGAGAAGATTCTCAACGGATGAATCATTATATTGAAAAGCCAACTCAACATCAATATTCTCGCGTTCACCCTCAAAGTAAATAACATCATGAAGAATATTTTTCCCATCGTTTAGATATTGAGTGAAGGACTTAATACCTTCTTCAAAATGAAAGGATTCCTGACGATAGGGAAGCTCTCGTTGATCCGTTAAATGAAAGGTAACGCCTTTGAGCAAAAAAGCATTATCACGGATACGATCCCGTAGGGTTTCATAATTAAAATTTATATCACTAAAAACTCTAGCATCAGGTTTAAATCGAACAATAGTCCCTGACTTATTAGAGTTACCGATCATCTCTAAGTCTGTTACGGGATGACCCACCAACATCTGCGATTCGTCATGAGCTCCAGGGGTTTGAACGTACTCAAATCGCTGCTTGAAGATCTTCCCATCCCGTTGGATTTCTACTTCTAACCATTCGGATAAGGCATTAACAACACTAGCACCTACTCCATGAAGACCACCAGATTTCTTGTACCCATCTCCAGTGCCAAATTTACCTCCAGCATGTAGGACCGTAAAAACAACGGTTGGAGTAGGTATACCTTCATCACGATTCATACCTGTCGGTATCCCACGACCGTTATCAGTGACAGTGATACTGTTATCCTTATTTATAGTCACACGGATCTCGGTACAGTAACCAGCCAATACCTCATCCTTGGAATTATCAATAATTTCCCATACAAGATGATGAAGTCCGCGAGTTCCAGTTGAACCAATATACATCCCCGGTCTCACCCGCACAGCCGTTAATCCTTTGAGAACTCGGATATCATCATCACTGTATATCTTTTCCTTCATTTGGCTCAAGCTTTCCTTCCCCCTTTGTTCTAACAATGTAATGGTTTTTCCCCCACATTGCAAGAAGGAATTAAACAATACGCAAGAAACGACAAACTTCTACACAGATGCTTACTTCCTAAAATTCACCATGTACCTAAGTTCTAGAATCCAGATTCAAGAACATATAAGTAAGTAGGAAAGCACTTGTACACTCGAATGTTGAATACAGACAGGAGGTGTCTTTATAGATATGAGGATTTTTAGTAAAGTCAAGGGGACCATCGATTCTGCAACCCGCAAATCCCAAGACGCCATTGAAATAAATAAACTAAATAACCAAATAAAAAAACAAGAACAGGAAATGGAGAAATTATTTCGTCTAATTGGAGAAAAGGTTTTTAACGATTCAGAGTTCAGGAAACAAGATACGAAAAGCTACGTAGATGTTCAAATTAAGAATATTCAACATGTAAAAAATCAAATTCAAAGTATGCAAAGGAAAGTATATTTCCTAAAAGATTTAATTGAATGTGATTCCTGTGCTAAGATTCTACCTATTCGAACAAAGTACTGTCCAGATTGTGGAAGGAATATTGCAGAATTAGCCAAAAGTGTTGCAAAGCAACTGGCTACAGAACAAATACATGATTAATAACCTTGACCCCTCTCCTTAATTGAAAGGAGGGTCATATTTTTCCCAAAAATAAAACCACCCCAAAGGGATGGTTTTATTTTCTCTTTTCTCTTTTGCCTAAATCACTCATTTTATCTTCACTATTTTTCATCCATTTCTTCATCATGGATTCAAAATCTTCCTTCTGATGACGATTCCCTGAACTGGCAGCTCGATGTCCACCAGAAGGTCCACGATCATCACGTCTTCTATTAGGACGAGAGGCTGGCTTCTCAGGCTCATCAATACGCATAGTAAGGGAAATTTTTCCATCAGGTTTAATTTCGGTAACTTTTACTTTAACTGGATCATTCACTTTCAAAACTTGGTTAATATCTTCTACATAAGATGAAGATATCTGTGAAATGTGAACAAGCCCTTGTTTGTTTTCTCCAATGCTAACGAACGCACCAAAAGATTGAACACCAACAACAGTACCTTCAATAATGTTACCAACTTCAATCGTACTCAAAAAATGTTCCCCCTAAAGAAATATGTACATATTAAATATACATCATAATGTTAACAAAATAAAGAGCAAGCCAAACAAAAAGATTGGAAATATCAAGAAACTAATTTCTTTGCATACAGGCGATGGTTTCACCCATTTTCACCTTTTGCCCAACTCTTAAATCAGATTGGAATTCAATGGCCTCTTTCTCAAAAACGAGAACAACAGTCGAACCAAATCGGAAATATCCAATTTCTTCTCCACGTTCAATAGGATGTGCCTCGGTAAGTTGACTTCTTTGCACCTGTCCAGCTCGAACATTCGTGGTTGCATGATCATGATACACAACCTTCACACTACCTACAATGGTTGCCCCAACCTTCACAACCCCCACACGACCAGCCTTAGATTCAACAAAGGTAATGAGGCGTTCATTTTTGGCAAATAATCCATCTACTGCACGGACGCCAAAGGCATTGACGGGAAAAAGAGTTCCTGGAAGATAAGTAAAATCGGTGATTTTTCCACGAATCGGTGAATGAACACGATGATAATCTCGTGGACTTAAATAAATTGTGATAAATTTTCCACCTTCATACCGTTTTCCTTCTTGCTTCGAAATCCCAAGTAAATCCCAAACCGTATAGTAAACACCTTTTGCTTGTATTAGTTTCCCCTCATTGATCAAACCAAATGCAGCAATTTTTCCATCCGCAGGACTAACCACATCTGCTGTATTCGAAGACATAGGGCGCATTCCGGGCTTAAGCTTCCTTGTGAAGAATTCATTTAATGATTTATATTCATGGATGGGTTTTTGAGCTTCCTCAATCGCAATATCAAACTTCTTCGCAAAAATAGGAATGATTCCTTGGCTAAAGGACTTTTCTGCTAAATATCCTACAAGACGTGAAATGGCATGTGTAGGCATTAATTTCATCAAAAATAATAAAAAACGGTCTTTCATTCAATTCCTCCAACTTTTTCGGTCTTAAACCTTCTTCCTATTTTAGATCAAACCCATCCAAAAGTAAAAAGAAATGCTATTAATCCAACAGGCTTTTATCTTTTGGATTTTGAAATAATGGCAATTCCATTTCATTGCCACATTCTTAGTCGAATGATATACTCAATTTGATATAATATAGAATTGGCTCTTCACTTAAAGCCAAGGGGGAAAATATGAAAAAAATAGTTTCAACCGTCATTGCCTTTTTTGCAATTAGTAGTATCCTTCTTACAGGATGCGGGCAAGAAAAGGTGATTGACACCGATTTTGTCCGTATGCAAAACAAAGTGAAAGATTTAGAAAATCTACAGAAGCAGCAAACCGACGATCAAAGTAAGATGAACCAGAAGATTACTGACATTCAACAAACACTCAAACAAGAAAAAGATCAAATTTCGGCTTTAATGAGTACCAAAGATGTCAAAGATGCGGGTGTCCACCCGGTAATTATACAGGATGTAAAGATCTCTTCAGAAAAGATGGACTCACAAGGAAGAGTATGGGGGCCATTTAACGTGAATGTCACCCTCTATAATGGAACCGATCAAGACATCTCTGATTCATTATCAACTATGATTCTTTCGGATAGTCCGAACGATACCTCTGATTCACCGAAAGTACAGAGCCTTAACCAAAAATTCGAAATTAAAGCCAAAGAATCCAAAACCTTAACATTCCAGGATGTCCCGATTGGACAACCTACAGGCCGTATGAATGTTATTGTTAAACTAATGGAGAGTGTCAACTCGAATGGTGGCGTCCCTGGTAAAGCAACATGGGTTGCTATCCCTAATGTAATCTTCCCACCAAACAGTTAAAGTAAACTTAGCTGACGCCAAGCCTTTATGTCCAATAAGTGGACTCGTTGCCCTTATGCGCCTCCTCCAGGGCAACGATTGCATCTGAGCATAAAATTTTTAGCGACGTAGTTCAGATGCAGGATAACGGAGACGGAAAGTGCTTTTCACTAAAAATAATCGGCTTGCCCTTCTACCAATTCAGAAATGAAGGCAAGCCGATTCTTCTTTTTATTTACCATCCAATAACCTGCTGTCCATGCTTCATTCGTACGAAATCATAATGAAAATGGGCCTGTTGTTGCTCCATCTGCGATAAAATCCAACCATTCCGGTT
>DATFAS010000188.1:0-11036 GCA_035254305.1 Bacillota bacterium | reverse complement strand
GTAACATCTAAAGAAAAAAAATAGGTGCCAAATATTACTTAATGCTAATATTTGGCACAACTGTTTATTATCGTTTTATTAAGCCATACACACTCGATACTTCAGTAAATCAATTTATAGCAGCATTATTAATCATATTTGAAAAAAGGATTCTTGCGAGATCAGTGACACGATAGAGTCCTACTAAATATCAAAGATATGTTCGAACAGATTTAGCAATCTCCATTAATTTTTGTGAGAAATTTTCGATTGAAGTCATGGAGGCTGTAATTTCCTCAGTCGCAGCTGCCTGATTCTGGGCTAAATCTTCTATTGAAGCGATTCTCTGATCAGTGCCCCCTACTAATTTTGAGATTGCCTCTAGATTTTGAGTAATTTCTTCAATACTAGATTTTGTTGAATTGGCTAATTTCCGAACCTCATCAGCTACCACCGCAAAGCCTCTGCCATGATCTCCCGCTCTTGCAGCTTCTATCGCAGCATTGAGTGATAGAAGATTAGTTTGGTCAGCAACCTCTTTAATTACCCGAATAACTTTGTTAATACCACCTAGACTGTCGACTGTTTCTCTAGATAATTTAGCTAGATTCAAGACAACATCAGCCATGTTGGTAGCATCTTTAGCAATAGATTCAGATGCTCTTGACGATTCTTTGGAAACTGCAAACATATCACTTGAAATCGTTGCCAGCGATTCAATCACTCTACTTTGCTGGAATGTACAACTTGCTAGTGTTAATACGCCAACTATTTTTCCATTAATGTCATGAATAGGTAAGCTACTTGCTTCGTATTCAAAACCAAAAACAGACTGTTCTTTCGGTATAAAACGCTTAATGTACTGATTTGTTTTTAACGATTCATGGGTCAGTGAACCAACAGTTATGATGTCGCCAGGCTTTAGAGGAAATATGATATCTTCACCCTCAAGATTTATTAAGAATTTTTCTGTGTCAGCTAATACCATCGTATCCTTACCTGCGTACAATTCATGTAAAAAAGGTAATGCTACAATTAGTGATTCGATGTTTGGATGCATAGCAACTCTCCGAAATTTGATTTACCTAGTTTTAATGACCTTGAATCATTTATTTCCTATTTACTTTGGAAAGTTCTAAACCTACCGTAAAAGATGCTTCTGTTTTTTCTTTTACTTCTTCCACAGTGACTCCCTCCACAGTTTCTACAAGCACCATGCCTTCCGAGGTGAAATCAAAGACAGCCAAATCTGTAATCAAGCGATGAACCACGCACTTACCAGTTAGTGGGAGTGTGCATTCTTTTTTAATCTTGGATTCTCCATGCTTATTCACGTGTTCCATGATCACTACTACTCGTTTTGCACCATTGACTAAGTCCATGGCACCGCCCATTCCCTTAATCATCTTCCCTGGTATCATCCAATTGGCTAAATCTCCTTCTTCAGAAACCTCCATTCCACCTAAGATCGCCAAATCGATATGGCCACCGCGGATCATGGCGAAGGATTCAGCACTATCGAAATACGAAGCCCCAGGCACAGCAGTCACTGTTTCTTTACCAGCATTAATCAAATCTGGATCTTCTGTACCCTCTATTGGATAAGGACCAATCCCTAATAATCCATTTTCTGATTGAAGTAATACGTTGAATTCAGGAGGGATCTCGTTTGCAATTAGGGTCGGCATTCCAATCCCTAGGTTGACATTCATTCCGTCTTCAATCTCTTGAACCGCACGTTTGACGATAGTTACCCTGGCATCTTTCATCAATTTTCTCCTCCATCTAAATGCTGGTGCACTACGTCGAATCCACATCCCTGCACCAGCAAATTGTAGTGCCCGTGAGGGCCTCGATCTGTTTTATTGTTCCTCACCGCTTAGACTTGAACGACCGTTCGCCTTTCAATTCTTTTTTCATAGTTGGTACCTAATAGAATACGTTGAACATAAACACCAGGGGTATGAATTTCATTTGGATCTAACTCCCCTACTTCTACAATCTCCTCAACCTCTGCTATCGTAATTTTTCCAGCCATCGCAGCCAGTGGGTTAAAATTGCGAGCTGTTTTTCTATAGACAAGGTTTCCAAGAGGATCTGCTTTCCAGGCCTTCACGAAAGAGAAGTCACCGACAATCCCTTGCTCTAAGATATACATTCTTCCGTTAAACTCCTTATGTTCTTTCCCTTCAGCAATCGGGGTCCCCACTCCCGTAGCAGTATAGAATCCAGGAATTCCCGCGCCGCCTGCACGAATCCGCTCAGCCAAGGTTCCTTGAGGGACTAATTCTACCTCCAATTCTCCACTTAAAAACTGCCGTTCAAAAATTTTGTTTTCTCCTACATAAGAAGAAATCATTTTCTTAATTTGCCTATTGGCCAGTAAAAGACCTAGCCCCCAATCATCGACCCCACAGTTATTACTCACAATCGTTAAATCCTTTGTTCCTTTATCCCGTAAAGCAAAAATTGCTTGTTCAGGAATGCCGCAAAGTCCAAATCCTCCCACAATGATGGTTGCCCCATCTTGAATATCTTGAATGGCTTCCGTAATAGAATCTATCATTTTACCTTTCTTCACCGAATATGCCCCCTTTTTAAGATTTGGCCTCTTAAACCTCAAATCCAACCTTCTATTAAATGATCGTATATTAGACCGGATATACCGGATGCTTACGTTCGGAGAACACGACATACTTCGATGAATACACTTCAAATCGACTTACTAGCTCTTCTCGCAATGAATTGGCTGGGATGATTCCATCAATGATCATTTCGGAGGCGAGACGATAAATATCAATATCCTGCTTATATTCCTCTCGCTTTTGTTCAATAAAAGAGGCTCTCTCCTCTTCAGGTAATTGAGCAATTTTATTAGCATAAACTGCATTCACAGCAGCCTCCGGTCCCATCACGGCAATTTGCGCCGTAGGCAAGGCGAGACAACAATCTGGTTCAAATGCTGGGCCAGCCATCGCATAAAGCCCTGCTCCGTAAGCTTTACGAACGATTACCGAGATTTTGGGTACACTCGCTTCAGACATGGCGGAAATCATTTTTGCCCCATGGCGAATAATGCCTGCTCTTTCTACCTTGGTTCCAATCATGAATCCAGGCACATCTACAAGAAACAGAATCGGGATATGAAATGCATCACAAAGGGTAATAAATTTGGCTGCCTTATCCGCTGTATCATGGAACAAGACCCCTCCCTTCACCCGCGGCTGATTTGCAATAATGCCGACCGCTTTTCCATTCATTCGGGCGAGCCCCGTAATCAGTTCGCCGGCAAACAGCTTCTTAATCTCAAAGAATGAATCTTCATCAATGATCCGATCAATCATCTCGTACATATTGAATGGAGTATTCTGATTGGACGGGATGAGCTCTTCTAGCGTTTTCTCGAAGTATTTGGGTGCCAAAGTTTCTTGTACTGGCGGTTTTTCAGAAAAATTAGCAGGAAAATACGAGAGATAATGACGAGCCATCACAATGGCCTCTTCCTCGCTTTTAGCCAGTACGTCCCCACAACCCGACACCGAGCAATGCATACGTGCACCACCCATTTCTTCTAGCGTTACCTTTTCCCCAATGACCATTTCTGCCATCCTCGGTGAGCCGAGATACATTGAGGCATTGCCCTCGACCATAACCACAATGTCACAAAATGCCGGAATATAGGCTCCTCCTGCAGCAGACGGACCGAAGAGAAGGCAAATCTGCGGGATTTTACCAGATAACTTAACCTGATTGTAAAAAATTCTACCCGCCCCGCGCCGTCCAGGAAACATTTCGATTTGGTCCGTAATTCGCGCTCCTGCAGAATCTACTAGATAAATCAATGGTACTCTCATTTTTTCTGCCGTTTCTTGAATACGAATGATCTTCTCGACCGTTCGTGCCCCCCAAGATCCAGCTTTTACCGTAGAATCATTGGCCATAACACAGACTATTTGGCCGTTGATTTTGCCGATAGCTGTTACTACACCATCAGCTGGAAGATCACCGGCCATGCTGTTAGCAAATAAGGCATCTTCTAGTTCGAATCCGGGATCAAATAATAGCTTCAATCGATCACGTACAAATAATTTTCCTTGTTTAGCATTGTTTTCATGATATTTCAAGCCACCTCCCTCTTTGATTTTTTCGATCCGACTCTGTAATGTTTGTTCCTTCAATTTCAATTCGATGGACATGGCTTTGTCCTCCTCAGTTATTTATACCCTTATGACAGGCAATCACCGTTCATGGAAGTGACAGAGGGTTCCTCCCACGATCTGCAAAAGCTGATTGTAATGGAAGAACCACTCGACTGGTACTCTTTTATCAATCAATGGAAGCTGGATCGCAAACAGTCATACTAAGTTCGCTTTTGACGCAACGGAGCAACCAAATTTTTAATTTCCTCCACTGCAGTCGGATCCTCTAGGCCTGTCACATCACCTGCCACAGTACCTTCCATGACAATTTCCTTTAATAAACGACGCATAATTTTCCCGCTAACAGTTTTGGGTAAGGATTCAGTAAATACGACATGCTGAGGTCTCGCAATTTGGCCGATGCTGCTAACAATGTTTTCAATAATTCGTGCCTTTAGTTCATCAGTCCCTTCAATCCCAGTAGATAATTTCACAAATACAACTGGAACTTCTCCTTTAATTGGATCAGGGATACCAAAAACTGCTGCTTCAGCGACTCCTTCACATTCCAAAACCGCACTTTCCATTTCCATGGTGCTTAATCTATGGCCAGCCACATTAAAAGCATCATCAGAACGACCAACCACCCAGAAATATCCATCTTTATCCTTAAATGCTAGGTCACTTGGGTAATAGCAGCCCTTAACTTGACTAAAGTAAGATTGATAATAACGATCGGGTTCTTTCCATAATGTTCGGCATAACATAGGAAATGGTTTTTTAATCACTAAATTTCCCAAGGTTCCTGGAGGTACAGGATCTCCATAATCATCAACAATATCGATTTCAGCACCTAGAAACTCGACACCCACGGATCCTGGCTTCATTGGGGTTAACCATGCTGCTCCGGCTAACGGACATCCGGCTGTTTCCGTCTGTCCCCATGTATTATTCACACAGATTTGCTTTCTTCCTAAAACTTCATAAGTCCAATGCCATGTGTCCGGATCAAAAGGTTCCCCAACCAAAGAAATAACGTCAAGGCCGCTTAGATCATAAGGCTCCATCGCTTTTTCACCCAGACTTTTGAGCATTCTTAGTGCGGTTGGCGCTGTGAACAATTTATTAACACGATATTTGTCAATGATCTGATAGAATCGGTCACGATTCGGATAGTCTGGTGCTCCCTCGTATACTACTGTTGTTACACCGTTCGCCAATGAACCTACTAGGCCCCATATATGCATCGTCAACCAGCCAATATCAGCGGTACACCAGAAAACATCATCGGTATGGTGATCCATGTGATATTTAGCATAAATGTAATTTTGGACAACAAATGCCATCCCTGAATGAACAACACCCTTTGGTTTTGCCGTCGTCCCACTTGTGTAGAAAACAATGCCCGGTTCGTTGGCTTCTACCCGTTCCGGTTCACACGTGATGCCAACTGTTTTTCGAAGGTCATGCCACCAATAATCTCTTCCGGGTTTCATATCTAGCTCACTATTTAGTCGATTAACCACGATTACCGCTGCAACATAAGGCATATCACCAACCACGCTGTCGACCTTTTCTTTTAACGCAATGACTTTTCCTCTTCGAAGACTAGCATCTGCTGTCACAATGACTTTAGGCTCAAAGCTCACCAGGCGATCCCTTAATGATTTCTCTGAGAAACCCGAGAAAATGGTATTATAAACAGCCCCGATCCGAAAACAAGCGAGAATAGCAATGAATGCTTCCGCAAGGTTGGGGAGATAGATGGCCACTGCATCACCTTTCCCGACCCCAAAAGATTTTAATACGTTCGCAAAACGGTTCACTTCTGCCAGAAGCATTTGATAGGTATAAAATTTGGAGTCACCGTTTTCTCCTTCCCAAATGAGGGCGGTCCGATTGGCGGCTCCGTTTAGAATGTGTCGATCTAGTAGATTGTAACAAGAGTTGCTGATACCACCCTTAAAGAAATGAAAATCGGGTAATTCACCGGAAATCGTTTCTTGCCACGGTTCATACCACATAAGCTCACTGGCAACTTCATCCCAAAATTCGGAAGGATTTGCTTTTGATTTTAATAGAAGTTCTTTAAAGGCTTTACTGCTTCCAAGCGAAGAGGACTGTTCTTTGTCTTTATCAGGGAAAACCATTACACTATTCGATAAAATTTGTTGAATACCAGTGACATCCATGTTAAAAAGCCTCCTTTTCACCCACTTCTGTATTTTCCTTCAATTTATCATTCATTGAATTTTCTTACTCACCTTTGTATAAAGGGGGACGTTTCTCTTTAAATGCCTGCAATCCTTCCAATCGATCCTTTGTGGGAATCGTTATTTCATAGGCGTTTTGCTCAATTGCTAGTCCGGTGTTCAGATCCACCTCAAATCCCTTATCAATAGCAAACTTAGCTTGCTTCACCGCGATGGGTGCGTTTCGAACGATCTGGTTCGCCAAATCTAACGCTTTACTCATTAAGGACACAGCTGGCGTCACGTACTCAACCAACCCAATTTCCCGTGCTTCACTCGCATCAATCCGTCTGGCCGTAAAAATAATCTCTTTGGCTCGTCCCTTTCCGACCAGTCTAGGCAATCGCTGTGTTCCACCTGCACCAGGAATAATTCCGAGTGAAGTCTCCGTAAGACCGAACTTAGCTGTTTCAGAAGCGATCCGGATGTCACAAGCTAGTGCCAATTCTGTACCCCCTCCAAAAGCAACTCCATTCACAGCTGCTATGACTGGCTGTGGCAAGGTTTCCAGATGATTTATGTTACTGCGGATCAAGGAAACTGTTTTGCGCACCTGATTCATGTCCATTCCTGCACGTTCTTTTAAATCCGCCCCTGCACAGAAGGCTTTCTCTCCCGAACCTGTAATTATCACGCAGCGAACCGAACGATCAAACCTACATGTTTCAATCGCTTCTTGCAGTTCTTTTAGCATTTGTAACGATAATGCATTCGCTGCTTCAGGACGATTCAACGTGATTAGAACGATTCCATTCTCTAAGGTAGAGATCACCACTGCTTTATCCATGTTCATGCTCCTTCCTATCTATCGATTTATCCCGCCTTCATCTATCCACTTAAGCCGCAGACTTGTAGACTATGGCTCGATAAAGATTTCCCTACCTTATCTTGGATAAAATAGGCCGCGGAAAGCAGCTTTTCTTGATCAACTCCAGACTCAATCCCCATCCCGTTAAGCAGGTAAAGCAAATCATCCGTAGCCACATTGCCAGATGCACCAGGTGCATAAGGGCATCCACCCAAACCACCAAGAGAGGCATCAAATGTTGTGATGCCCATGTCCAGCGATGCCACTATATTAGCAAGAGCTAAACCGCGCGTATCGTGAAAGTGTAAGGCTAACTTTTCAGTGGGAAAGCGTTTTAAGAGAATATTCAATACGTCCTGCACCTGCTTCGGATTTGCTACACCGATGGTGTCACCCAATGATAATTCTCCAATTCCCATCTCGAATAAGGCCTCAGATACCCGGATCACCTCTTCTATGGAAACGATCCCTTCATAAGGGCAACCAAATACGGTTGAAACATATCCACGGACTGACTTTCCAGTTGAGAGGGCTTCTTGCACCACTTCTTTTAAAATAGGGAAGGTATCCTCGATTGATTTGTTAATATTTCTTCGGTTATGCGTTTCACTAGATGACATAAACACGGCCACTTCATTCACATTGGCTTCTAAAGCCAACTCTAGACCTTGGCGATTGGGTACTAGCGCCGTATAAGTGATATCTGGGGAACGTTCAATCCCTTTCGCCACGTAGACCGCATCCGCAAGTGCAGGGATCCACTTTGGGTTGACGAACGAGGTGATTTCAATGTATCTCAGCCCTGTTTTCGACAATTGATTGATCCATTCAATCTTATCCTGGGTGGGGATAAAACCTTTCTCGTTCTGTAATCCGTCCCGCGGACCAACTTCCTTAATCGTTACTTTCCTTGGAAACTTCATTCGCCCACCCTCTCTTCAAAACTTTTTCTCCGGTTTATTCCATCTCAACCAGAACATCCCCCTCATTGACAAAATCACCTTCATTCACCTTGACCCCTGTTACCGTTCCGCTTATTTCCGCCGCAATCGGAATTTCCATTTTCATCGATTCTAAGATAACCACATCTTGGCCTACCTCGATTTGATCCCCCGGTTTGAACAATACCTTCCACACATTACCTGCCATACTTGCTACGATTTCTCTCATGGGAAACCTCCTATTTCTTTACTGTTGTTTTATTTTCCTGTATATAGGTCGACACAAAGCTGGTTGTGGTATTACCAGAATGGAATGCCGGGTGCGCCACTACATCTTGCAGCATTGGGATGTTCGTTTTGATTCCCTCCACTTGATATTGGGCTAACGCCTCCTGCAGAAGACCAATCGCCTCATCACGGTTCTTTCCTTTGACCACGAGCTTTGCAATCATTGGATCATAATAGGGTGTAACAACCGATCCTTCGTTTACGGCCAATTCATGGCGAATGCCAGAACCCTCAGGGGTAACAAATCTCGTGATCGTACCAGGTGACGGGAAGAATGTCTTGGGATCTTCGGCATAGATTCGTACTTCGATCGCATGACCCTCTCGTTGCACATCAGACTGCGTGAAATTCAAGGAACCACCTGCTGCTATTTTTAATTGTTCTGCCACTAAATCCAACCCTGTAATCTCTTCGGTTACTGGATGCTCCACCTGTAATCGGGTATTCATTTCAAGAAAATAGAAATTTTTATTTACATCAACTAAAAACTCGATGGTACCAGCATTACAATAACCCAATGACTTTGCAGCTTTTATCGCTGTGTTTCCCATTTTGGCACGAGTTTCTTCATCAAGAAAAGATGACGGAGCCTCCTCAACAACTTTCTGATGGCGACGTTGCACGGAACATTCGCGTTCCCATAAGTAAACGGTATTCCCCGAACCATCGGCTAGGATCTGAATCTCAATATGCCTTGGATTTTCTACGTATTTCTCTACATACATAGCCCCATCGCCGAAGAAATCCTTTGCTCGCTTTTGATTCCCCTCAAATGCTTTACGAATTTCATCCGCACTGTGAACAACCTGCATACCAATGCCTCCCCCACCTGCAGAGGCCTTAAGCATAACAGGGTAGCCCATACGATCGGCTACTTGCACCGCTTCCTCTGCATCCGCCAATGGATAGGCAATTCCCGGAACAACAGGTACACCTGCCTCTTCCATCGCTTTTCGAGATTCAATTTTGCTTCCCATACGGGACATAACATCCGGTGAAGGACCGATGAACACGATACCTGCTTCCTCGCAGCGACGAGCAAATTCGGCATTCTCTGAAAGAAGACCATACCCGGGATGGATTGCTTCTACTTCTGCTAATCGGGCAACTTGTAAAATATTATCTATATTCAAATAGCTCTCAATAACTCGCGGACCTCCAATCAAATAGGCTTCATCCGCCATTTTGACATGTGGTGCTTCCTTATCTGCTTCTGAATAAACACCGACCGTTGCAATGCCTAATGCATTGCAAGTACGCATGACACGAACCGCAATCTCACCTCGATTAGCTATTAGAACCTTTTTGAACATATAATCCCTCCCACTGTTTTCTGCCCTATTTCTCTTAACAGCCGATCTGACGGGCAATCACCATTCGTTGTACCTCAGAGGTTCCTTCCCCAATCTCCAGAAGCTTGGCATCACGGAAGAACCGTTCTACTTGATATTCCTTCATGTAACCATACCCGCCATGAATCTGTACGGCTTGATCGCACACTTTCATGCAAATTTCCGAAGCAAATAATTTTCCCATGGCTGCTTCCTTTTTAAAATTCCTTCCTTGATCTTTCAACCATGCCGCTTTGTACACCATATTACGAGCTAATTCAATATTCATCGCCATGTCAGCCAGTTTAAATTGAATAGCTTGAAAAGAAGATAAACTGTTACCAAATTGTTTTCTTTCTTTCGCATATTGGAGAGATTTCTCATAGGCTCCCTGAGCAATTCCAACCGCCATCGCCCCAATTCCAATCCTGCCTCCGTCTAGTGTAGCTAGAAATTGTTTAAATCCATTTCCTTCTACTCCAAGCAGATTCTCTTTGGGAACGGTTACATTTTCTAAAACTAATTCCGTTGTATTGGATGAGTGAAGGCCCATCTTTTCATAATTGCTAATCACGGTAAATCCTGGTGCATCGGTTGGTACAATAAACGCACTAATCCCGTTGGTTCCTTTTGAACGATCCGTTACTGCAGTAATTGCTAGGTTCTTAGCATAGCTTGCATTCGTAATAAAACATTTAGAACCAGAAATTTCCCACTGATCACCGTTCCGTATCGCTGTTGTTTGGGTTCCACCTGCGTCTGAACCAGCATTCGGTTCCGTCAGGCCAAAAGCACCTAAGTACTCTCCTGTACAAATCGGGGTTAAGTATTTTTCCTTCTGCTCATGCGTTCCAAATAAATGGATAGGTGCTCCACCTAAAGAAATATGGGCAGAATAAGTAATCCCCGTGGAACCACACACTCGGCTTAACTCTTCTACAGCGATGGCAAAACTGATCGTATCTGCCCCAGCCCCACCATATTGTTCTGGAAAAGGCAGCCCCATGATTCCTAACTTAGCTAGCTTCTCAAAAACCTCCTTTGGAAATTCCCCTGTTCGATCCCTTTCATCCGCGCTAGGGGCAACTTCACCTTCTGCAAAGTCACGAATCAACTTTCGGAGCATCGCTTGTTCTTCGGTCAAATCAAAATTCATTTTTCATCATCCCTTCTATTCTTAATATCGACTGAGCACTCAGTCAGAAAATGGTGTTCATAGCTCCCATTACGTAATTATTCGAAAAGTTTCACCCCTATTTTCATTATGATGGTTTACTTTCCTTTATTTGGTTTACTAT
>DATFAS010000187.1:0-17149 GCA_035254305.1 Bacillota bacterium | reverse complement strand
ACTTTTGATTAATTAATTGTTTGGAGAACGGGAGTTTTTTTTAGGGGAAGAGCTTGAGTCTCCAACAAATTTACTTCTGATTTACATAATCCTAGGGGGACTTTCATATCATTTACCAGTCTATAGCCGGACTTGAAGATTTTTTCTACGGTTGAGTGGTCATCATGAAACTTGTTACAGGTTAAACAGTAGTACATTGTTTACATCACCAATTTTCTTTATTTCCTCATGAATGATTGAAATCACAATTTACATTCTAAAATATAAATATTGTATAATCTACATTTTTCATACAACAAATTACGACATTTGTCTTATACTAAAGTTGCAAAAAGCAATAGCTCATAGAGGCTAAATGATTGAACATAAAAAACTTGACAATGAATACTTTGGAATATATAATTTACTATGTTGCTAAAAAAATGGCGGTCGTGGCGAAGTGGTTAACGCATCGGATTGTGGCTCCGACACTCGTGGGTTCGATTCCCATCGATCGCCCCAATAATGGGAGTATAGCCAAGTGGTAAGGCACAGGTCTGCAAAACCTTTATTCCCCGGTTCAAATCCGGGTACTCCCTCCAGTATCTATCATTATGCGGTCGTGGTGGAATTGGCAGACACGCTATCTTGAGGGGGTAGTGGTCTTATGATCGTGCGAGTTCGAGTCTCGCCGACCGCACCATTATAACTTGTTTTTTCAGAATATTTCGTAAGGACGATTAGCTCAGTTGGTTAGAGCGCTACGTTGACATCGTAGAGGTCGGCGGTTCGAATCCGTCATCGTCCACCAATTGTTTAGGAGCTGTGGTGAAGTTGGAGTTCACGCCGGTCTGTCACACCGGAGGTCGCGGGTTCGAGTCCCGTCAGCTCCGCCAGTTTGAATTTAACTATTAATAATACATGAGGCTAGCCCATACAGAGGAGTAGCCTCATTTCTATTTCTATGCCTTACTACACATATTCCCAAGTCATGAGAGACCACCTCAAGGCAGCCTCAGAAATTGGTCATTAAACAAATCGACGGATAACTTTTTCTCCATCAAACGAAAAGATAACATTCCTATTTTCAAGTATAGTTTCTAAATGAATAGGCCTATTCCACAATTTGTATACATAAGGTAATGTTTTTTCTACATGACGCATATCCAATTCGATGCCTTCATAATGGTGGTGTAGGTGTAAATCATGATCAGCATGGATTACTGTAATATAAGGGAAACCGCCATTTACTCGGCTTTGGATGAGAGTGTCACGGACTTTTTCCCATTCTGTACTATTAACAATATAATCGGTTCCCACTTTTCCGAATGAAAACATATTCATCTCTTTGACTAAATCTAGCGTAAGGTAGTTTCGAATGAAGCTAGTATCAGAATCAACTTCACGGACTTCGAATAGCTTATCCCTACCATATCTTTTTTCAATATCTTCATACAGCTTTAACCCTAGGAAATAGGGGTTGATTTGAGTCGTTGAAGGTTGAACTACGGATGCATTTAGCTTGGCGAATTCGATGGCTTCATCTCCGTTTAAATCAAGCTCTCGCATAATTTGAATATGCCAATAGGAAGCCCAGCCTTCATTCATTATTTTTGTGTCAATTTGAGGCCAGAAATAAAGCATTTCGTCTCGAACGACAGTAAGAATATCACGTTGCCAATCTTCTAGTCGTTTGTTGTTCTCCATAATAAATAGAAGTAGATCCTTCTCAGGCTCCATGACTTCCTCTTGGTAATGTGGACCCTTCCCTGCACGATATTCCTTAAGCATATCTCGAATCGATTTTGTAGGTGAAGTAGGAGAAGAGGAGCTAGATGATTTAGCGATGCTAGTGTGTACCGTAGCAGTAGAATCACTCCCAACGGCCTCTAAATCCCATAAATCCTCATAGGGTTGTAATCTTGTTTTCCTACTCAATTCTAGCGGTCTGGTTTTCTTCATTCGCTTCGTATAGGGTTCAATATGT
Organism: Bacillota bacterium; assembly: GCA_035254305.1. Classification (GTDB taxonomy): domain Bacteria; phylum Bacillota; class Bacilli; order Aneurinibacillales; family RAOX-1; genus DATFAS01. The sequence continues at coordinate 15,183 of DATFAS010000187.1, read as the reverse complement.
TCAGATATAGCCATGGCTGCATCAAGGAAAGCTTCTACTTGTGTTCTGCCAAATTTCTTCTCATATTGTCGGATTCGTTCAGCACTCGCTGCCATACTTTCTACCATATTTCGATTGGTAGAGGCAAACCGAGCATTATTTTTAAAAAAGTCACAGTGCGCTAGAACATGAGCTACTATAAGTTTATTCTGTACAAGGGTATTAGAATCAAGTAAGAACGCATAACAGGGGTTCGAATTAATCACTAATTCATAGATCTTACTCATTCCTAAGTCATACTGTAATTTCATTTTGTAAAAGGACTTTCCGAAGCTCCAATGATTGTAACGAGTAGGCATTCCATAGGCGCCGAAGGTATAAATAATTTCTGGTGGACAAATTTCATAACGCATGGGATAGAAATCTAGCCCAAATCCCTTAGCAATTTCAGTAATTTGATCAATCGCATTTTCTAGTTTGGTCATAGGATTCGAGCTGCCTCCTTTTCTTCTGAGAAAAAGGTTGTAAGAGCTCCAAGGATATCCTTGCGTTCGTAAATAACAGTGGATCGCAACTTGGGGTGCTCAATGTTCTTAAAGACATCACCAAGCGTAGACAAGCGATGATGTTGGTTGATCTCACCATAAGCGAAGAAGTTACAAACCTCGAGTAGCTTCTTAATAATTTCTACACATTCCTCATTATCTGAAGGCAAATTGTCTCCATCGGAAAAGTGAATCGGATAAATGTTATAACGGCTTGGAGAATATTTCTGCCGAATTAATTCCAAAGCAAGCTTGTATGCCGAAGAACAGACGGTACCGCCCATTTCTCCTTTAGTAAAAAAGTGCTCCTCAGATACGACTTTTGCATGGGTATGATGAGCTATAAAGACCATCTCTACATTGTGATAGTTCTTTCTAAGGAATCTAGAGATCCAAAAGAAGGTTGTTCTAGCGATATCCTTTTCGAATTTCCCCATACTACCACTCGTATCCATCATACACAGGACAACTGCTTGTGTATGGGGGATTTTCACCTCAGACCATGTTTTGAAGCGCAAGTCATCTTCAAGGATTTGAGTTAATCCGACGCCTCCCTTTTGCATATTTCGTTTAATAGCTTGTAGTATTGTCCTTTTCTTGTCTAGATTTCCCATGATTCCTTTTTTTCGAATATCATTGAATTGAATGGTGTCTACAACCACCTCAGCATGGTCTTTCTTTTCAAGGTGAGGGAGCTTCAATCTAGAAAATAGCTGATCCTGTACTTCTTCTAGTGTGACTTCTGTTTCGAAGTAATCAATGCCTGGCTGATCCCCAGCTCCGGAGCTCTTACCAGACCCATGTTGTTGTCCATGATCGCTGTCTTTGGCGATAACATCGCCTTTTTTAGCCTTTCCGTCGCCCATACCGACATGATTTTGTCTTCGGTAATTATAGCGAAAACGAAATTCGTCTAAGGAACGAATAGGGATTTTCACGATATTTTTTCCATCTGAACCCACAATGCCCTCTTCTGCAACCAGGTCGGCTAAATTATTCTTTAAAGCTTCTTTTACTTTTTCACGATGTCTAGTCTGATCCTCGTACCCTTTTCGGTGCAGGGACCAATCTTCTTGTGAGATAACATATAAAGACCTATCCACGTTTTTAATACACCACACTTTCTTTTGTGAAAAGGATTGCTTGACTTATGCCAAGATTTTGGTTGCTCTTATGCAGAATCATCATTTAAAGAATGATCAACTCCCATACGCTAAAATGACAGTGTCCCAGTCAAATATGGCTGGAACACAGAGGAAGAGCTTAACGGTTAAGTAGGCTGCCTGTATACTTAAGCAATTCGTTGGAACAGTTGGGGCAGTATCCATGCTCATCAATGAGACGGGCTGTTACTTCATTTACTTTTTTTAATTGCTGTTCATCTGGTGTCTTACTAGATGTCGTAATTTTTACAACATCTTTCAGGTCAGAGAATAGCTTCTTCTCAATGGCTTCTCTTAGGCGATCGTGGGAATCGTATTCAAATCGTCTTCCTTTTCTGGCATAGCTAGAAAGACGGATCAATATTTCTTCACGGAATGCCTTTTTGGCATTCTCTGAAATACCGATTTGCTCTTCGATGGAACGCATGAGCTGCTCATCTGGATCTACTTGTTCGTCGGTGATAGGATCAGGAAGAGTTCGTCCATGGCAATAGGCTTCCACGTTATCTAAATAATTGTTCAATAGCGTTTTTGCTGATTCTTCGAAGGAGTAGACGAAGGCTTTTTGAACTTCTTTTTTCGCGATATCATCATATTCCTTACGAGCAATGCCGATGAGATTAAGATAGTGCTCTTTTTCCTCTAAGGTAATACTAGGATGGGTATCCAATCCATCCTTAAGGGCGCGTAGTACATTAAGAGGGTTGATACAGGACATTTCATTCTTGATGAGAGCACTAGAAATTCGATTAATGACATAACGCGGATCAATCCCGTTCATACCCTCTTCTGGAAATTCATTTTTCAACTCCCGAAGATCAGATTGACCGAAGTTTTCCATTTCTTCACCGTCGTACAAACGCATCTTTGTTACAAGATCTAGCCCTTGATTTTTGGATTCCTTTATTCTTGTCAGAACACTAAACATCGCAGCAGCTCGTAGGGAATGAGGGGCGATGTGGACATTTTTGAGGTCACTTTGACTCACTAATTTTTCATAGATTCGAACTTCTTCTGATACTTTAAGATTATAAGGAATGGGCATCACGATAATCCGTGAATGGAGGGCCTCATTTTTCTTATTATTAATAAATGATTTATATTCTGTTTCATTGGTATGGGCAACGACTAGCTCATCAGCTGAAATAAGGGCAAATCGACCTGCTTTGAAATTTCCCTCTTGTGTCAGTGAGAGAAGGTTCCATAAGAATTTTTCATCACATTTAAGCATTTCTTGGAATTCCATTAACCCACGGTTCGCTTTGTTTAGTTCGCCATCAAACCGGTAAGCTCGTGGGTCGGACTCTGATCCATATTCAGCGATGGTTGAAAAATCAATGCTACCGGTTAGTTCCGAAATGTCCTGAGATTTCGGATCAGAGGGGCTAAAGGTACCAATTCCAACCCGATCATTCTCAGAGAATAGGATTCTTTTAACCGGAACTCTCCGAATCTCTCCATTCCATTCTTCTCTTAACCGGAAACGACAAAGAGGGCAAAGATTTCCTTCGATTTTAATTCCAAACTCTTCTTCAAATTGAGGACGAAGTCGTTCTGGTACAAGGTGCAATGGGTCCTCGTGCATAGGGCAACCATCGATGGCATACACGGCTCCTTCGGGTGTCCTACTATATTCTTCTAGTCCATTCTTAAGATTTGCCACAATGGTGGATTTACCGCCACTAACAGGACCCATCAAGAGGAGGACGCGTTTTCTTACATCTAACCGTCTAGCAGATGAATGAAAATAGTCTTCTACTAAACGTTCAATAGCATCATCTAAGCCAAACATAGCTTCGCTAAAAAACTTATATTTCTTCATACCATCTATTTCTTCAACACCAGCATTCACAATCATATTGTAGATACGAGAATGGGCGGTTTGTGCAATAGAGGGATTGCCTTTAACCATGTCTAGGTATTCTTCGAATGTACCTTGCCATCTAAGGCCTTCCTCCTCATGATGATAGTCTTCTAAAAGCCTTAAGATCCCCATAACTAAAAAACTCCTTCCTAGTTTTACGTGATTTTCCTTCCCCAGTGGAAACTAGTTGTTGATATTACCTACATTCTTGACTGTTTAGGAGTTTTATAATCATGAATTTTCTAAATTGTTACGGATGACTAGATTTAAAACCTATTATATGAAAAGTAGTAGAAGAGAAAATAGAAAAAACCGGAAGTCATTATGACTCCCGGTTTTTAGCGGATTTACTTAAGCTTTTTGAATAATACTTACAATGGTGAAAATTACACCAATCAAAAGGAAAAATCCGAAGGAAACCCCAAATCCAATTCCATTGTCAATGATATCATCCTGAGTAAGATCTCTTTCCATTCGTCTTCACCTCCATCTCCTTTAACATATTATCATATAAGTTTATTATTTGGTTAAACAATTCAGCGAATGCTTGTAATGGTTCAAATTTTTGTCACTTTCCGGACAATAATTCCTGGATCATCTGCTCGAAATCTTCTTCTTTATGTAATCCTTTTACTACCTTCACAATATGTTTATCCTTATCGATTAGAAAGGTTGTTGGAATGGCGCGTACTTGATATTGGTCGGCAACCTTACCATCCTGGTCGAGAAGAACAGGTAAGGAAAATTGGTATTGTTCAACAAAGCCCTTCACATTATCAAGTTGATCGTTTGCCGTAAGATTGACGGCTAAAAATTCAACGCGGTCTTTATATTTCTGGTGCATTTTAACTAATGATGGAGCCTCTATTTTACAAGGCCCACACCAGGATGCCCAAAAATTAAGTACAATAGGCTTGTTGATCTTTGAAATCTTATACTTCTGATTGTCTAAAGAAGTAAGTTCAATTTCTGGTGCTTTAAATCCTACTTCAGGGCGAGTGACGTTCGTGCTGCTTTTGTCTATTACGTTGGTGTATAGAGCAATTCCAGCAAGAACAAAAATAATGATGATAATAAAAATATTTCGCTTCATCTTCTTGCCTCCATCTTAGAATCCGGTAAAGCCACCAAAAATGGAGATTAGCCATACAGTGATGTCCGTCATTTTATTAGTATATAATAAAATACCAATAATCACCATTAAGGCTCCACCCAATTTCATCAATATTGCGGAATACCGGAGAATCCACTTTGTTTTTCCAATAAAAAAGGACATGATAACAAAGGGTACGGCAAACCCTGCTGTATAGGAGAAAATGAGGGGCATACCCTTCGTTGGATCACTTGCACTTAGTGTTAGCACACTTGTGAGGATTGGCCCTACACAAGGTGTCCAGCCAGCAGCAAAGGAGATACCAACTAATACCGAGCCAATATAACCAGCTGGTTTATTCGCTAGTTCCATACGCTTCTCCCTCATAAATAGGCCAGGTTTAAACCAACCGAGCATAAATAATCCCATGACTACGACTAGGATTCCACCAAGCTGGCGAATAAGTGACTGATACTGTTTAAATAAAGAACCGATGAACGTTGCGGTAAGGCCTAAAGAAATGAAGATAATGGAAAAGCCTAATACAAAGAAAAGTGTGTGAATCATTGCTTTCCGTAATACTAACGAACGATCAGTACGTAGTTCGGAAACAGAGATGCCTGTTATATACGATATATAAGAAGGATATAAAGGCAAACAGCATGGGGAGATAAAGGATAAGAATCCAGCCCCGAATGCCAACCATAAGGTTGGATCAACGCTTGTATTCAATTGTTTCACTCCTTACTCAGGTTTCACTTAGGCTAAAAAAGCTCCATATAATTGTATCATGAAATGGTAGTGCCGAGCCTATCGTTCCCTAATTTACGCAAATTAATATTCCTATTTTGACAACTTCTTGAAAACTAAATAAATCGTTCGAATTTATTTGTCAGAATTGTTCCACGAGCAACAATATTATTCTACTCTATTCTACAAATTTTCCCACTCTTTCAGGATATGTAGTAATCACACCATTCACCTTACATTGCAGGGCTTTTCCAATATCTATCCACTTGTCTACATGATAGGGGTAAACCACAAGCCCATATTTTCTACAATTTTCTACTAGTTCGGGTGTTAATGACGACATTGGCGGTTGAATGAGGGGGGCCTCTAGCTCCAGTGCCATTTTCCAGGGTTGATCCAATTTACCAAAAAACATAAAGGCCGTTGTAATCTCTCGATTTAATTGTCGAATTTGCTTGATGCTGTCGGGTTTAAAGGAGGTTAGAATAATACGTTGAGTCATATCGTATTTTTCAATGAGGCGAATAACCTCCTTCTCAAGATTAGATAATGGAAGAAGGAGGTTTTTAAGTTCAATATTTAAGAGAATAGGAATGGGTCTAGCCTTTTTGAGGACTTCCTCAAGGGTGGGAATCTTGACTTTCTTAAACTGATCATGAAACCAAGCACCTGCACTTAGCTCCTTTAGTTCTTGTAGAGTGTGGTTTTTTACTAATCCTTTTCCATCTGTTGTTCGATCAAGATATTCATCATGAATAACAACTGGATGTCCGTCTTTGGATAATTGGACGTCTAATTCAAGGCCAGTTGCGCCTAAACGAATAGCCTCACGGAACGCAGGAAGAGTATTTTCTGGGTAAATATGTGATGCCCCTCGATGGGCAAATATATGGAATGAAGATTTCATTTAGCTAACCACCTGTCCAAAAATTTCCTGAGTTTCTTTACTCATTTTATTATCTTCTAAGGGGACCTATGTCTTTGTTTTTCCAATCTAAGAGGAAGTAGAGAGCATATTTTGTCTAAGAAATCGAAAAGCTATAGTTGTGATTATAGGCTAATTTGAAGGAGGCAATCATGAAACCCCATTTAATGAGAAGAGCTGACTTTTTCGGTAGTAAAGGAATTGTGGCGAAAAGTGATTTAGGTGTCTATGTGGTGCGGGATGGAAATGTTTATCAAGTTGGTGTCGAAATAGATGTAGATACAATGGCTTATGTGGATCAGACAACAGATAACAATCAGGTACAAATGATGTTGGATAATACAGTCTATGAAATTGATCGGATTCGTTCCCAGTTTGAAGAATGCTATCCAGAAGAAGGCCAATATTCTTAGGAAAATCAGTTGACATGAATGAATCCAAATGAACCGAAATCTCTTCTGCACATGGATTATTGTGTGATCTTAAGAGGACGGTTCTTTTTTTGCTTGATGGTTAATTATAATAAAATAAGATCCTTTTTCTTAAGGTAGGAGGGATTTTATGCAAGAATGGCTGGTTAGCCATGAAGTTCTTTTGGATATGCCCAATAAGAGAATTAAAGTGATGAACGGTCAGCTTCTGAAGGATCCTAACTTTTTCTCTAATCTAAATCAACTGGAGGAAAGTTCAAAGTGTACAAAAACCATTATTTATACGACCAAAAAAAATGTTCCCATAGGCCTTGATCATGGCTTTGCTTTAGAAGGAAGCATTGATGGCTTCTATAATGGGCAAAATGCGTATTTATTAACACGATATCAATCTGTGGAAAGAGCAACGAGTAAGGCATTATTAGAAGGAGAGAATACATTGACTCTCGTACAAAAGGATTTAACGAACGTAACTCGCAAAATACTACCGTCAAACCTATCCCTAAGACAGGCAAAACCTACTGACGTGCAAGCACTGTCTACATTATTTCGCCTCGTTTTTCCTCATTATCCCACACCAGTCTATGATCCTAATTACTTGATTAAGGCAATGGAGAATACTGTATTTATGGTCATCCATGAAGATGATTGTATTGTAAGTGTTTGTTCAGCTGAAATGATGCCAGGGCTTTCCTGTGCAGAAATAACAGATTGTACGACAGATCCACGTTATCGGGGACAAAATCTATTAAGCTACTTGTTTTTTGCCTTGGAAGAAAAAATGAAACAACTAGGAATTTATTATTTATATTCACTTACAAGAGCCCTATCACCTCCTATGAATCTAACAGTTAAAAGACATGGTTACGAATATAGAGGACGGTTAATTAATAATTGTGTGATTTACACTGGCTTTGAAGATATGTTCATTTGGGTTAAACCATTACGACCCACGTGGGATTGAGAGGGGAAGAGGATGTGAAGAAGCAGAGCTATGTCATTAAACCCCATCTTCGTAAGGACTTACCTGTTATTTCGCATGGAAAAGGGATCCATCTATATGATCAGGAAGGAAAACGATACATTGATGGGTGTTCTGGAGCAGTTTGTGCCAGTATTGGGCACGGAGTAGAGGAAATTGTGCAAGCTATGATCGATCAGGCTAAAAAAATAAGCTTTACTTATCGTTCTCAATTCACGAGTGAAGCTGTTGAATCATTAGCGAAAAGGCTAAGTGAATGGGCGCCTGGAGATATTAATTGGAGTTTTTTTGTGAATAGTGGTTCGGAAGCAACAGAAACTGCCATGAAAATTGCGATTCAATATTGGCAAGAAAAAGGATTGAACGGTAAAAATAAAGTGATTTCTCGTTGGATGAGCTATCATGGCATCACAATGGGGGCTTTATCGATGTCAGGGCATGTTCTTCGCAGAAAACGTTTCATTCCTCTACTTGAGGAATTTCCAGTCGTATCTCCTCCTTATTGCTTCCGCTGTCCTCTAGCTCAGACCTTCCCCACTTGTAAACTTGCTTGTGCCAAAGAATTGGAAATAGCTATTACCCGTATTGGAGAAGAGAATATCGCCGCATTTATTGCAGAATCCATCATTGGAGCAGCAGGTGGAGCTGTCGTTCCTCCATTTGGTTATTATCAGGAAATACGTGAGATCTGTACTAAGCATAATATTTTATTTATTGCTGATGAAGTAATGACTGGGATGGGGCGAACAGGGGCTAACTTTGGTATCGATCATTGGGGGGTTACTCCTGATATTATTGCTCTAGGTAAAGGGATGAGTGCTGGCTACACACCGATGGCTGCTGCTATGGTAAGTGATCAAATTATTGAAGAAATTGCTGGTGGAAGTGCTTCAATCATGTCAGGACATACCTATAGTGCGAATCCACAATCGGCTGCAGTCTCTTTGGCTGTCGTTGAATATATGGAAAAAAACCAGCTTGTTGCTAATGCTCGTTTAATTGGGAGTTATCTAATAAAAGAGCTTACTGGTCTTAAACAACAATTCTCACTGATAGGGGACGTTAGAGGATTAGGTTTAATGGTAGGATTGGAACTTGTGAAAAGCAAGGAGTCCCTGGAAACCTTCCCATTACAATTAGGGATTACGAATCGATTGATTGCAAAAGCGATGGAGAAGGGTCTGCTGGTGTACCCTGCATCAGGGGGGCTAGATGGGAGGGCTGGGGATTGTGTGATGATTACTCCTCCACTTAACGTAAGTATAGAGGAAATTGATCAAATAATTTCTATCCTAGAAGCTACTATTCAAGAACTCTCTATCGAACTGATAAAAGAAGGGATCCTGCAGGCTTAAGGAAGGGGAAAGGTTCAATGAAATCAAAAATTTCAACCATTGAGGCTGCAGCCAACTATTTTCATGATGGAATGACACTTATGATTGGTGGCTTCGGTGGAGTAGGAAACCCACCTTCTTTAATTGAGGCTATCCTGCAAAAAGGAGTATGCAATATTACCCTGATCGCCAATGATACAGCTTTTCCTGAGATTGGTTTAGGGAAATTAATAACACAACAAAGGGTAAAAAAGGTGATTGCATCACATATTGGATCAAATCCCCATGCTGGAAGATTAATGACAGAAGGAAAGCTAGAGGTTGAATTTTCACCACAGGGCACGTTGGCGGAACGTGTGAGAGCAGGAGGAGTTGGTCTTGGGGGAATTTTGTTAGATGTAGGTATAGGAACCATTGCAGAGGATGGTAAACAAAAAATTGAAATCGATGGGACTCCCTATCTTCTAGAGCTTCCCCTAACAGCTGAAGTGGCCATCGTGTTTGCTAAATATGCGGATCCGTATGGAAATTTAGTCTATGATACTAGCGCAAGAAATTTTAATCCCTTAGTTGCAATGGCTGGTGATTATACGATTGCAGAGGTTGAACAGATTGTTAAGCTGGGTGAACTTGGTCCAGAGGAAATCGTAACACCTGGAGTGTTCGTAGACATGGTAGTGCCTACGAAAGGAGTGAATTGGAAATGGGCGTGGGAGAAGGAATAGATATTCGTCACATCATCGCCAAAAGGGCAGCAATGGAGCTTCAAGACGGGATGGTGATAAACCTAGGTATTGGTATTCCAACACTTGTTGCGGATTATATACCCGAGGATGTCCGAGTCATTCTACATGCCGAAAACGGGATCTTAGGGTACGGTAGAGCCCCGATACCGAATACTGAGAATCCCATGCTCTGCAATGCAGGTGGATTTCCGATCACACTTAAAGCAGGCGCTAGTTTTTTTGATTCTTCGTTGGCATTCGCTATGATTCGTAGAGGTAAACTTGATATGACGATATTAGGTGCATTAGAGGTTAGTGAAAAGGGGGATTTAGCTAATTGGATTGTTCCTGGGCGGCGGGTTCCTGGCATGGGAGGTGCAATTGATTTGGCTCAGAAAGCAAAGAAAGTGATTGTGCTAACAAACCATGTGAATAAGGATGGTAGAAGTAAAATCCTTCATCAATGCTCTTTGCCATTAACTGCTAAATCCTGTGTAGATATGATAATCACCGATATGGCTGTTATGGAGGTCACCGTATCTGGACTTTATTTAAAAGAAGTGATGGAGCCCTATACGATTCAGGATGTGCTCGATCATACACAAGCAACACTCCTATTAACTAAACCTTAATCAAGGAGGAGAAACTGATTGGTGTGGGCTAATAAAATTGATCATTGGATGCAAGAGCATTGGGATGGAGCCCTAGATTGGCTTACTCGATATGTTCAGGCGGATAGTACACAAGGAAATGAAAGAATAGCCCAAAAATTGGTTGCCGACAAGCTTAATCAGTTAGGGCTTGAAGTAGAAGTATGGGAACTTGATGGGGAACAGCTAAAGAAGCATGATTTCTTCTATTCACCTAGAGAGGTTTTTCATGGGAGCCCAAATGTTGTTGGTCGATGGAAAGGCTGTGGTGGTGGACGTTCGATCCTTCTTAATGGTCACGTGGATGTCGTGCCGGTAGGCGACATAGGGCAGTGGGCACATGCTCCTTTTAGTGGGGTCGTATTGGATGGGAAGATGTACGGTAGAGGTGTTACGGATATGAAAGGAGGGAACCTAGCCTCCATTTATGCCATAGAGTGTTTAAGAGATTTAGGTGTTCAACTAAAAGGGGATGTTGTGTTTCATAGTGTTGTGGAAGAGGAGAGTGGAGGGGCAGGGACACTTGCTGCGCTGTTAGCAGGTTATACGGCCGATGCTGCTATTATTCCAGAACCTACCCATATGCGAATTTTCCCTAAACAGCAAGGCTCCATGTGGTTTCGAATTTTGATTAAGGGACGGTCAGCGCATGGCGGAACTCGTTATAAGGGAATTAGTGCGATTGAGAAATGTATCCCTGTATTAGCGGCAATACAAGAGCTGGAGAGAAAAAGGAATGAACGAGTGATCGATCCGCTTTATCAGAATACACCCATCCCTGTACCGATTAATATTGGGATGATCCAAGGAGGGGAGTGGCCTTCGTCTGTACCGGATTTTGTTAAATTGGAGGGGAGAATGGGAGTTCTTCCTGAGGAAAGAATGGAATCGGCTAAGATGGAAATGCAAGCAGCCATAGATCAATTATCCCAAGAGGATAATTGGTTCAAGCAAAATCCCCTCCGGTTAGAATGGTTTGGTGCTAGATGGCTTCCTGGTTCAATAGATGTGGAGCATTCTCTTATGAAATATTTAAGGGCCAATTATAGTGCAGTAATGGGCAGTGAACCAACGATCGAAGCTTCACCGTGGGGGACCGATGGGGGCTTGTTAACACAGCTAGGGAATATTCCAACCATTGTATTTGGTCCTGGGATAACGGAGGTTGCTCATTTTCCCAATGAATATGTGGAATTAGAGAAAATAAAGGAGTGCTCTAAAATCATTGCTTTGACCTTAATGGATTGGTGTGGAGAGTAACTGGCCGATATAGGATAAAAAAGGAGCCTTTGCTCCTTTTTACTTCCTCAAGTAAATTTTTTCATTACAAATGTGTTAAACCTCTTTATATTTCTATGGACAAGTTGGTATACTAGATCTTGATCTTAAGTAAAGAGGAGGTTATTACCGTGCCAAAAGGTGCAACGCAAACTGCAACGTTAAAAGTGGGTGACAAAGCGCCTGATTTTACGCTTAAAGCCCACGGCAACCGTGTAGTCAAGCTGAGTGACTACGTAGGCAAGAAGAATGTCTTCATTGCTTTTTATCCTCTAGATTGGACCCCTGTCTGAGGCGCGCAGATGCCTTCTTACGAGGACGAGCTGTCCAAATTTGAAGGGCTAAATACTCAGGTTCTGGGTATTAGTGTAGACTCTATTCCTAGTCATGAAGCATGGCAAAAATCAATTGGTGGGATTACTTACCCACTCCTTTCAGATTTCTATCCACATGGAGAAGTAACAGAGAAATTTGGGGTTCTACGTAAGGATCCGAATGGACCCGCTTATGGAGCTCCTGAACGGGCCTTATTCATTATCGATAAAGAAGGCGTTATCCGTTTCATCGACGTCCATCCAATCGGTGAACAACCGGATAACGAAGAGTTATTTGAGATTCTAAGTAAACTGTAGGTACCTTTGGCAGCGTTGGAGCAATTGGGAATGAAACAGAAGCCAGGACAAATCCATGACATGGATTTTCCTAGCATTAGAGGAAAAGGACACCGACTACTCATGGTTGGTGTTCTTTTTTTGCACGGATATCAGGAATTTATTATTTAACGAAGATAAATAGATTGCACGGTGTTATGGTAAGTTGACATTTTTATAGCTAAGAATGTATTGTTAAAAAGGAAGCTAGAAGGGGGGTTGCGCGATTGAGCACCAGTGAACTTAGTAAAAAAGAATTTATGTCTAGTGAAATTAGGGCACTGATCTTGCCAGCCAGCTCCATTGTTACAGCCGATCCTAATTGGACACTTGAGAGAGCCTTACTTAAGCTTACTCGTTCCGGGTATACTTCTGTCCCTGTGATTAACGAAAATAATCAGGTAGAGGGACTAATTAGCAAGACATTAATTCTGGATTTTATGAGTGAAAATCAGCATATTAAATACAATGACTTACCTAAATTTAAAGTCCATGAGGCAATGAACAAGAATTATATGGGAATATGGTCAAATACACCGCTTTCCTTTGCTCTCGAACTTATGATTGATCGTTCTTATGTTCCAATTATTGACGAGAAGAACACATTTATCGGGATTCTTACCCGTCAAGCAGTATTGCAGCAGATATTGAAGTATCTAAGTAAATAATGATAAATGAAACGGTTGAGCTAGAAGATGCCCAACCGTTTTCTTTTTAATAAATGATTGTTAAGAGGAGTGAACCAAACTATCCACTGTTTGCATTGAACCAGTAGAAGTGAAACGAACGTGCCAAGATAAAGCTTCTTCGAGGTTATGAGGGGTTTGACCACCCTGTTTTATAGCTCTTTCGTAATAGTCCATTAATTGTGGACGATAACTTGGATGTGCACAATTGTTAATGATTAGAATTGCTCTTTCTCTTGGTGCAAGACCTCTTAGATCAGCGACACCCTGCTCGGTAATAATAACCTGCACATCATGCTCTGTATTGTCAATATGGCTGGCGAATGGGACAATACTTGAGATCGCACCATTTTTGGCAATCGATTTCGTAACAAATATGCTAAGACGGGCATTTCTTGTAAAGTCAGCGGAACCACCTATTCCATTCATAATCTGGGTTCCCATAACATGAGTAGAATTTACATTTCCATATATATCCGCTTCTAAAGCTGTATTAATAGCAATTAATCCTAAACGGCGGATGATCTCCGGATTATTCGTAAGCTCTTGTGGGCGTAGAATAATTTTATCTGCATATTTTTCAAAATGAGTGAAGACTTCTTCTGTTTTCTCTTTGGAGAGAGTTAAAGAGCCACCACTGGCAAAGTGAATTTTACCAACATCCATTAAATCAAAAACAGCATCCTGAAGAACTTCAGAATAAATTTGTAAGTCTGAGAACTCCGAATGTAAGAAACCATGAAAAACGGCATTGGCTACGGAACCCACACCAGATTGCAAAGGTGGTAAAGGGTTGGGAAGTCTCCCTTGTTTAATTTCGGTCCGAAGAAAGTTAATCAGGTGAGTTGCAATCTGCTCAGTCTCTACGTCTGGTGCTGTTAAAATTTTTGGCGTATCCAAAATATTGGTAAGAACAATTCCTTTAATTTTGGCCGGATCGATTTGAATCTCTGTATGACCGATTCGTTGATCAACAGAAGTAAGTGGTATTGGTTTGCGAGTTCCCATGTTACCTGGATCATAGATATCATGTACGCCCTTTAATGCTAATGGCTGGCCAAGATTAAGCTCAATAATGACTTCCTTAGCTTGTTGTAGGAAGATGGCGGTGTTTCCACCGGAAGTTGTGGGGACGATGGCACCCTCTTTAGTGATCTGTAGTGCCTCCACAACAGCTAAATCTATGGAAGATAGGGAACCGTTGCGAATCATATCGGCTGTATTTGAAAGGTGCTGGTCAATATACATCACTTCGCCGGCATTTATTTTTTTGCGCATTACCTTATCAGATTGAAAAGGTAATCTTTTAGAAATCAGTCCTGCTTCGCTCAAGAGAGCATCGATTTCCGGTGAAACGGATGCACCGGTGTATAATTGGAGTTTTAAAGGTTTTTCTACTTTTTTTACATGCTCAACTAAGGCTCTTGGAACAACCTTCACATCACCTGAAGAAGTGAATCCACTAAAGCCAATAGTCATTCCATCTTGGATCCATGAAACAGCCTCCTCGACTGTCACGATTCTATCTTTTAACGATTCAAGTTGGATTCTCTCCTCGATCACTGTCTACACCCCATTATTTTTTATGTATGTTTTTAAATGAAATTTTTAGGATAAAGAATACATTACATCTATAAAAATTCATTGAATTGTAAAGTGATTTCACCTACCTTTAACTTTTTTCTACTGTAAATGTAATTTTTAGACCTAATATATAACAGTTATAAAAAACTATATTTGTGTTTTACACAAACTTTAATCACAATATTTTTAACACAATCAAATGTTTTCTGACAATGTTTGAAAAAGGCTGTATTTTTATTAAAGTAATGTAAAAAGTGGAGGAAATAAGCTTTGTAATCGTTTTATATGTAATAAAAACATGTTGTATAACAATGGTATATTGAGAGGTAAACTGTTATGATCGGAATGTTAGTGGTGTATTATAATGAGGAATGAAAGTAGGGTTAATAAAATAAAATCCCCCTAAAATAAAGTGTACCCTTTGTAAAGGACATTTTAAAAAAGTCTAGGCAGCCTTAAGGAGATGATCTCTGTATTGAACAGGGGTCATCTTTTTTCGATTCCATTGATATCTATAGTGGTTGTGGTAGGTCATATATTGCTT
>DATFAS010000186.1:0-32212 GCA_035254305.1 Bacillota bacterium | reverse complement strand
AAAAAATCCCTCTGCAATTGTCCATTGCTTGTTCTTTAATGTTTCTTAAGAAACAAGCACTGCTAGAGGGACTATAAGCTTTAAGCTTGCTCTGTTTGGAATGACTGAACTGAGTTCATCGTGAAATCAGCTCTATATTCTAGTAACTCACTTACTTGCGTTCTATTTGAACCAAGTATTTGTGCACATTCTTCAATTGTAAGTAACCCACGATTATACGCTTCGATTACTTTCCACTTTTCCATCCTTTTTCCCTCCAATAGTTCATATTCCTTGATACCCTAGTTTCGGGATAAGGAGGGAAATATATACATAATTTTTAGTAAAATTAACTTTCTTTTGGTCCTAGTAATTTTTTCGTTCTTGAATGGTGGGAATACGCTTAGCCAATCTTCTACTATATACAAACAAAGCCTCTCCAATAAATATAGAGCATAGTGTGCCAGCAGCAATTTGATAGAATAATTCTAAGGGGGCAAAATAATAGATTGTCCAGATCCCTAGAAAATCACCTAGAGTCGTTCCAGAAATTAAAAACATGATATATCCCATTCTTTCTGCTTTAGAGTCTTCCACAACTCTGGCCCGGAGAAGATAATCCATCCCTCTCTTATAAAACAAATAGCTAAGCAAAACGATTAGCAATAGATTAAAGATCATCCATAATCCTCCCCTAAGCCACACGTTAGAATGATTACATCATTTTCTTATAGAAGAACGTATCCTCTGCTTCAAATTGGTATTGTTGGGGTTGAAAAATTTGTTCCGTACTTCCAACAAAAAGAACACCACCAGGTCTTAAAGCTTTACTGAATTTTTGATAGATATCATGCTTCGCCTCTTCTGTAAAATAAATCATCACATTCCTGCAGATGATTAAATCATATCCAGAATCATAAGAGTCAGCAAGAAGGTTATGTTTCTTGAACTTAATGATATTCTTGACGTCATCCGTAATTTTATAGGTTGGACCTTCTTTGATAAAATATTTACTTAACAAGTCCTTTGGACAGTCCTGCAGGGAACGTTCATTATAGATTCCTTGCTTTGCCTTCGCCAAAGCTCCTTCATCAATATCTGTAGCCGTGACATTCACTTCTTTTAGAGGCATATGCCCCTGTAACACAAGTGCAAGCGTATAAGGTTCCTCTCCTGTTGAACAGGCTGCACTCCAGCATTTAACTCTTCCCTTTTCCTTCTTTAATCTTGGGATGATCTTTTGGTTCAATACATCCCAACGACTTGGATTACGAAAGAATTCAGAGACATTTATCGTCATTCGATCGAGGAATTCGTAGAATAGTTCCCTGTCCTTATCAATGGCCTCAAAATAAGTAGAAAAGTTTCTATACCCTCGCTTCACTCGAAGAGAGGTTAAACGACGTTTCATTTGGGCCTCTTTATACAGCGCCAAGTCAATTCCTGTTTTCCGCTTAATACTAGAAATAAATTGTAAAAAATCTTGGTCTTCTGTCATTACCGTTACCCCTCGTTATGATACATAAGATAGATAGAAATGATCTGTAATTAACTGTTATTCGTCATCGATCCCTATAATTCCTGCCCATTAAGAAAAACATCTTCTAAAAAATTAAAGCTGCCCCTAAAAACTAGGGACAGCTTAAATTGCTATCAAATATTAATTAAATCCACTTGCTAATTGTCTTCTCATAGTTAGCTACTTCCGCTTCGCCAAACCAAAGGTTAATTTCACGTGCAGCACTTTCAGCAGAATCAGAACCATGAATAATGTTCATTCCTACACTAATTCCATAATCTCCACGAATTGTTCCAGGAGCTGCATCCGCTGGATTTGTTTTACCCATCATATTACGGGCAGTGGCAATTACATTATCCCCTTCCCAAACCATTGCAAATACAGGGCTAGAAGTAATGAAACCAACTAATTCACCAAAGAATGGTCTTTCCTTATGTTCTGCATAGTGCTGTTCAGCTAGCTGAGTACTTACACTCATTAATTTTGCTCCAGCGAATTTAAACCCTTTTTTTTCAAAGCGTGTTACAATTTCCCCGATTAAATTACGTTGAACCCCATCAGGTTTAACCATAATAAAAGTTTTTTCAAGTGCCATGATATGTACCTCTTTTCTTGTTATGTAATAGACCATTTAGAATACTTAAAGATCCAAAAGGTCGTCATAATCTCACGAATGTGATTTTATCAAATATTTATATGGAATTGCAAACCATAAATAGAAAAAATCATCTAGAATTGCCTTTTTCCGATAAAATGAGCAATTTCTCGTAAAGTACGTTTATAGCTACCATCAGGTATAAACTCTAACCAACCTAGAGCCTTTGCTATATAACGCTCAGCAAGTTTTTGTGAGAATTCAATTCCATCGCTTTGACGAATCCATCGAATTAAATCATTCATGCGTTCGCTATTTACAGAGGCTTGTGAGAGCAACGTTGCAAATTCATCCCGATACTTTTCATGATGAAAGCAATACAAAGCAGGTAAGGTAATATTACCTTGACGTAAATCGTTACCTGCTGGTTTTCCCAATTTCTTTTCCTCTCCAACAAAATCAAGAATATCATCTGTAATTTGAAAAGCCATCCCAACATGATATCCATAATTATACAATGCACGTATCGATTGTTCACTCGCATTGGCAACAACCGCTCCTAGCTGACAGCTTATGGCAATTAATAAGGCAGTTTTACGCTTGATTCTTCGCAAATAATTTCGTAAGCCTTGGTTCCAATTATAAAAATCCTTTATCTGTTCTATTTCTCCTATACACACTTGAACAATCGCATTGGAAATGATTTGATGAACGCGAGGATTCTCTAATTCGGTAACAACCATAAGGGCCTCAGCAAAGATATAATCCCCTGTATACATAGCCATACGGTTGTCCCACTTAGATTTAACCGTTAGCTGTCCTCTTCTCTTTTCAGCATCATCAATCACATCATCATGGACAAGAGTTGCCATGTGAATTAATTCAAGTGCTACTGCGACGTGTTTAAGTAGCTTTACATCATAATCCCCAGCCTTCGCTGCTAGTAGGACAAAGGCGGGGCGAATTCGTTTCCCTCCAGCCTTAAGCAAATGGCTTGATGTTTCTTGGAGTAAATTATGATTCGTTGTAATGGAACGACTTAATTCTTTTTCGATATAGTTAATATCTGATTTCAATTGAATAATGATTTCAGCTAATTTCATAGGGTCCACCTTAGATTAGTTTCGCGCTAATACCTGCCCCCCATAAGATAACTTCTACAGGTCTTTCGATCAATCCAAGTTCAGCAGCACAGCGGTAATAGTATTCAAGGCCCCTTTTTTGTTCAGGGCCAAAATCATGACACAGCCCAGAAAAATATTGTTCCCAAAATGAGAAATCTCCACCAAAATCCTTCTGAACACGATAAATAATTTCTTTAAGGTTGACAAGGCCTTGAGACTTTGCCCGGATGAATTCGTTATGAATCTCTGCAAGTAAGTGTGGATACTGGTTAGCTACCTCACGACGAACAGTCCAAAGGGCAAATGTCATCCACATCCCTGTTTGTTTATACCATAATTCCCCTAAATCGTAAATATAATATCCTGTATTTTTTAGTTTAGCAGCTAGTGCATCATCACCAATTAATAAAGCTGCGTCTGAATTCATCATCATCTCATCGAGTTGAGGACTCATAGTAGAATACGTTGGCGATAAATCATAGAACTTATTAAGTAAAATTTTAAGTAGGTTAACAGAAGTAGCCGACGAGCTCGTTAAGGCAATTCTAGGTTCCTTTAGCTGTTCAAGTGGTAGTTTCGAAAACAAAAAAATAGAACCTACTGCACCTAATGCACTTACAGACAAATCAGATAACACCACATATTGGTCTGCATGCCTCGCATATTCAAAGGATGAAACAGGTCCAAGATCAATATTTCCATTTGAAAGGTCCCGATTAAGCTCAGCAGGTACCTTATGGATAAATTCAACCTTACTTGCCATCTCCTGTTCTCGAAAAAAATAGAACACCGGTAGAATATTCGTATAAGCTATTTTGCCAATCTTTAGCTTATGCATCTATCCTTCCCTCCCTTCACCCCAACGTGCAAATAATGAATGTGGCACATCTAGAGCATCGAGTGTTTTCCCTACCACAAAATCAATCAAGTCCGTAAGATTAACAGGCTTATGATAAAATCCAGGCATTGCAGGAATAATTCTGGCCCCTGCCTGGGAGAGCTTCAATAAGTTTTCTAAATGAATAGAGTGAAGAGGGGTTTCTCTTGGTACGACAACCAATTTTTTGCCTTCCTTCAGCATGACATCTGCTGACCTTTCGAGCAAATTACCGGAAGCCCCGTGAGCAATTCCGCTAACGGTTCCCATAGAACACGGAATAACAACCATAGCATGACAAAGGTAGGATCCACTAGCAATTGGTGCGGTAAAATCACGAAGATTGTGATAGTGAAGATCACCCTGCCCAAATTGATTTGTAAGAATCCTATCTCTATCCATTGTATCCCAATCTAATTCTTCTTTAAACACTTGCCAACCCGCTTCTGTAATAATCAAATGGACCTTATGGCCTTGCTTTAGTAATTCTTGTGTAAGTCTTACACCATAGATAGCACCACTTGCACCTGTAATTCCTACAGTGAAAATTTTTTTCATTTTATCACCAGTTCATGCAATGTATAGTCATTAATCAAAAATACACAAACAGTAAATAATGAAGGGAAAACAGTAAAAGTTCTGATCCCTAAGCTTGTATTTGGTAGGAAATTTTTCCACGACATTCTTGAATCAATGCTGAGATGGCTTCCTTGACTTCATTCTTTAAAATATTATTGGATGAATCATTTATATCTTTCAGTATTTGTTCAATCTGAATTTGTAATCGGTTCAGTGCCTCTTCGTGTGAACACTCCGAAATCAAATCCTGCAAATACTCTTTCGTTATATTTCCTAATTTATAGGAGAGCAGCTCGTCCAACAATCTCTCTACTTTAATAAATTGTTCCATTAGAAGTGTCCAAGAATCTGCTACCGCTGGGTCCGGATTAAAGCTATAGTCCGGAATAAAGCTCGTAAACAAAGCGGAATCAATTTTATTTTGCACTTGTAGCTTCTCTTCAGTACTTAGATCATTATCATAGTAAAGCACTGTTTTCCATTCATTAATTTTATAAATACTACCAGCCAAGGCGCGTATTAATTTTACCTCTTCAATCCGTGCTAATAATTGGTAGTATTTCCCACTCAAGTAGTCCCCAGCCAATATCGTCAATTGGCGTGTGCGCATCTCCCGTTCACTTTCACAACGCATAAGAGTTACTTCTTGATGGCAGTCAAGTCCAATTTGGACTAGTAGCGTAGGAACCAAAAACTTCTTAATTTCTGGTACGTGTACGCCTGAATCATAAAGGAACAAAAAAAGAACCTGCATTCGAATGAGTGGTACAGGAGGAATATCTACATACTGCTGTACAAACTCGTTTCTGGCATGCATGTTCACTTCTTGTATGATATCTGTAAACTCATGATAAAAATGATTTTTTAAAAGACCCATTACCGCATCCCCCAAGCTGACAATGCCTAAAGTATATCACACCACTCTTGCTTTTACACCATCATTATTATATCTTTGTTAGATCCAATTTTTAAGCTATTTTTGGATTTTTTCCTTCCAAAGGACTCCATAAGATAACGTCGTAAATTCATTTAGGAATCCTTTCTTCTCTTCAATAGACGAAATTTGCTCCATTCCCATCAACAAATCCTTCGTTCGTTCTGCAGAAAGTGCAATAAGGACTTCATTCTTCCCTTTTTCATTATAAATCACTCGGACATATAATCCTTGCACATTACTTGTAAGAAAATAGGCAGCTTGCAAGGAATCATAGAGATCCTCATAAATATCGTCTACATAGATTGGCTTTGCAGCATCTACTTTATAATCCAAGAACAGATTGTTATTTTGCCAATTAACATGTGTTGGTGACACATGTGTCTGAAGCATCGAAATAATATCCACCAGGTTCTTCTTATCTAATATAACAGGCTGAGCCTGCTTGAAGACAGGTGCTGTTTTTATTTCTTTATTCATACTGATCGTGGGGATGTAGGAAATAGATAAAGCAAGCAAAGAAGCAATAAAAATAGCAAAAATCATGTTTCGTGTAAGCAGCATACTACCACCTCTCCTTCTTTCATTGTACGAGGTGGTAGGGAATAGTATGTATAGATCCTAAAATGAAATATGATAAGAGCAGACGCTTAAATAAACGCCTGCTCCTATTCTTCACTGGTATCGATGACACCATGACGAGTTTGGACAATAGCTTTTCCTCTAATCTTAACAGCAGATGTATGTTCCGTAAATTGGGCAATCATCACTTCACCTTTATCTAGCTTCTCCGAATGATGAAAACGTGTATTCTCCCCCCGGGTTAACCCAATTACATTAACCCCGTTCTCTTTAGCCTTAATAACGAAAAAGTCATTGCTATTGGTGTTCTTCTCCATAAACTTAGAATCCTCCTAAAAAAACTTCAATCTTCAATTATAGTATATCATTTCATCGTAGAACGAAAACCAAATCGTGTTATTTAAATAAAAATCATAAGGCATTATACCTTATGATTCTTTTAAATTAATCCTTGATTAAACTAAAAACCTCCGCCCGAGCAGCTACATCATCAACAAAACAACCCCGAACAGCAGATGTTATTGTCTTAGATCCGGGCTTCTTAACCCCTCTCATGGTCATACACATATGCTCCGCCTCTACGACCACCACAACACCTAAAGGGTCAAGTTCAGACATGATGGTATCGGCAACAATCGAAGTAATTCGTTCCTGAAGTTGGGGTCTCTTAGCAACTGTATCAACCGCTCTTGCCAGCTTACTTAAACCTGTAACGCGCCCCCCCTGTGGAATGTAGGCTACATGAGCTCGTCCAAAAAATGGAACAAGATGATGCTCACAGGTTGAATAGAATGGAATATCTTTAACAAGTACGAGTTCTTCATGGTCTTCACTAAAAATCACCGAGAAATATTCACGTGGGTCGGTATGAAGTCCTTCGAAGATTTCCTCATACATCCGTGCCACTCTAGCAGGTGTATCAAGTAAACCTTCGCGGTCCGGATCCTCCCCAACAGCTTCTAAGATCATACGAACAGCTTGCTTTATTTTCTCATGGTCCACGATCATCTCTATTTATCTCCTCCTGGTATTTCATGAACATCATAACACCCACTATCTAAAAATGCAAAATCAAATAGGCTAGATTGATATTAATTAGGAATATAAACGATTTTATAAACGTTAATTCTACTATTAAACTATAAATTAGCTAGCGAATAAAGAAAACTTGGCTGGCGCCAAGCCTTTTTAGGCGTAGGTGGCAGCCTAGTTGCCCTTATGCGGAGACGGAATTCAAATCATTTATAAATTCCTATACGCCAAAAAAAATCTACACCAGTTGGTGCAGATTCTATCGTTTATTATCCTATTCACTGTGCAACGGCCTCTTTTAGGCCTTTGCCAGGCTTGAAAGCCGGGATTTTACTAGCTGGGATTTCAATTTCTTCACCAGTTTGTGGATTTCTTCCTTTACGAGCAGCTCTTTCACGAACTTCAAAATTACCAAAACCAATAAGTTGGACCTTGTCACCTTGCTTTAATGCACTCTCAATCGCTTCAAATACTGCATCTACTGCTTTGTTTGCATCCTTTTTAGTGATATCCGTTGTCCCAGCAACATATGCTACTAATTCTGTTTTGTTCATGATTTCACCTCCTCTCAGGTGATACTCCTATTCTCTTTCTTAACCAAAACTATTCAAAATATACATGATCCTACCATCATTTTTATCGAATACATCTGCTAACTACTCCTATAAACATACGAAAATGCCTCTACCATCCGGTAGAGGCTTAAAACAAATTCCTATAATATAATCGCGATCAGACCGCCAGAACCTTCATTAATAATTCGTTGAAGGGTTTCCTGCAACTTATATCTTGCATTTTCAGGCATCATTCCAAGCTTAGCTGAAATTCCTTCATTCACAATCGAGCTTAATGACCTACCAAAAATATCGGAGTTCCAAATGCTAAGCGGATCTTCTTCAAAATCCTGCATAAGGTACCGAACAAGCTCCTCACTTTGTTTCTCCGTACCGATGATCGGGGAGAACTCAGATTCTACATCCACACGAATCATATGGATAGATGGAGCAGTCGCTTTCAATCGAACACCAAATCGACTACCTTGACGGATAATCTCTGGCTCATCTAATGACATTTCTGCAATCGAAGGTGGTGCTATTCCATACCCAGTTTGACGAACCATATTTAGAGCAACGGCCACACGGTCATATTCTTTCTTCGCATGGGCAAACTCCTGCATCAACTCTAATAAATGATCCTTTCCACGGATTTCGACCCCAACAATTTCCATTAGAATTTGATCATACAATTGATCGGGAGCATATAAATCAATCTCAGCAATCCCTTGCCCAAGGTTCATATCAGACAAAGTAGCACTTTCTATGAAATCATATCCATCAAATTGGCCAACAACACGATCAACATCACGCAAACGGCGAATCTCTTTAACGGTATCACGGACACTTTCCTCGTAATTTTGTCGGAGCCAATGATCTTCTTTTAGAACCATCACCCAGCTTGGAAGATTTACATTGACCTCATGGACTGGGAATTCGAAGAGTACTTCTTTTAATGTAGCTAGGATATCTTCCTCACCCATCTCATCAGCACTCATAGTTAATACAGGTACATCATACTTCTCACACAATTGGTCACGTAAATCTAAGGTCTCTTTACGGTTTGGATACAAAGAATTCACCACGATAATAAATGGCTTTCCTAGCTCCTTTAACTCAGAGATTACTCTTTCTTCTGCTTGCACATATCCATCACGAGGAATCTCAGCAATACTACCATCTGTTGTGACAACAACTCCCAAGGTAGAATGGTCGGCAACTACCTTCCTTGTTCCGATTTCAGCTGCTTCCTCAAATGGTATGGGCTCATCGTACCAAGGAGTATTAATCATTCTTGGACCATTTTCGTCCTCATATCCTTTTGCCCCTGTAACAGCATAACCTACGCAATCTACTAATCTTACATTAATGTTTAATCCCTCTGCCACATGAATTTCCACAGCCTGATTGGGAACGAATTTAGGTTCTGTGGTCATAATCGTGCGGCCTGCCGCACTCTGTGGCAATTCATCCTTCGCGCGAGCTCGATCGGTCTCTGATTGGATATTAGGAAGCACCACTAATTCCATAAAACGCTTGATGAATGTGGATTTTCCTGTTCGAACAGGCCCAACAACACCTATGTAAATGTCTCCTCCTGTCCGTTCGGCAATGTCTTTAAAAATATCTACTCGTTCCACTCATTCATACCTCCTAATCGATCATTTTACTACCACGAAATTCTTCATAGAAATTAGGACACTATAAATATATGAGCGTGAGACTTTCTTTATGCGAAAAAGCTTCTAAAAGAAAAGAAAGAATAACCCCCCTATTAAATTTTCTTCATTCAAGGAAAAAGAGCCATTGCTAAGGCAATCGCTCTTTTCTCTTGTCGCACCTTAAATGCCCTATGACAACATCCTATGTAAAGGCAAATAGAAGTATGACTTTTATCTCTATTTCATTTTATGGTAGAAAGACTAAGGCAGGCTTCCCATTCTCCATTTGATATGGGAAAGACTTCACAGGAACATACGTGGAATTTTGTGGGAGAATTTCCCGAACATCGCTATGATCTGATAGTTGGATTTGATTATTGGTTAATACAAGTTCTATATCCTTGGTATAATCGACGCCAACAACACCTTTAGAATCCATGATGATTGGAAGCGATTCTCCTGAAAACGGACTTTCAACCGCCTGCTCTTTGCTCAAGCCTATTTCGTTAAATTGAATGGTGAAATAACCGGGTTTTACAACACCTGCAACCGGAAGTGCATTTTTCTTCTGATTGTAATAGGTAACGCGTGATTGCACGTCAGCAATCTTCTCCACTATTTTAAGATCTAACAGCTTAACCGTTGGTTTCTTCTCAACATCTGTTAGTACAAATAAATAGGACCCTCCTTGTTCGAAGGCACCACCTGGTACATAAGGAATAAATTTGGGTACCATCTGTTTAAAATCAATCACATATTTCTCATAGATTGGGGTGTCCATATCTTTCGTGAGAATCGGTAGTATTTCTTTTTCCTTAAAGAATTCATCGATCCCCTTCTGAACGAACTGGACCTGATCCGTTGGAGAAAGCTGATTTTCAGCTAAACGATCTTTCGGATACATGCACCCAGGTAGCATCAACATAGCAAAAACGATCCATACCCATCCAAGATATTTTCTTTTCACTTAAATCCCCTCATCCGTATCATTACGTTGTTCAATGATCTGTTTTACTTTTGATTTCCAAGCCTTTTCCATCACCTCTACTTCTACAGAGCCATAGGCTCTAACCTGACAAGCTAACCGCACACCATCCGCAAGCTGCTCCTCACTTAATAGCTTACGTTCCGCAGGCGATGGGTCAGATAGTGCCCCCTGGCCAGATACTACCTTAATCTTACAAGTCGTACACGAACCTTTACCCTCACAGCGATGGCTGATTAGCACTCGATTTTTCAATGCACATTGCAGGATACTCTCTCCGAAACGGGCCATATAGGTTTTCCCTTTGGGTTGAAAGATAATTTTCGATTTCATAGAAGCACAACCAAAATCAATAGAAAGGATGGGACAAGTAACAGAAAGGCAATAGTAGCAACTAGCACACGTGCAAAGCCGTTTAACTTCCTTCTGGCAAAAACAATTGTGAAATTAGCAATAAACATGAGAAGAATGGCAATAATCGAGGACATTTCCTTATCCATAATTCACTACCCTTTACACTAAATTGATCGTTCTTAATTATAGCACAACTTGTTCAAAAATCACCTTCTTGTCATTCGTTGAATAAACTATTAGGCAAATGCAATTATTAGTAAAGGAGCGCATACTTATGTACCCAGGGCAAGGTCAGTGGAGAAATCCTTATGCGGTTAAGCCCAAGAAGAGAAGCGTACCTAAACCACCTAAACCCGTGGAAGTAATTACACCAAAACAAGAGACGAATACAATGAAAGATTCGCTGGTGAAGGTTCGCGAGCAGTTCAAAGGGATTCGTGAACAGTTGCTCCAAATGGAAACAGCAATGGATACTCTCTATAACGTAATGGATGCTATGGAACGATTCAGCTCCGGAACTAGCGTCCAAGTAAAGGGGAAAAATGAAAGTAATTTATTAAAGACTTTTAACAATATTGATTTTAAACAAGTGATGAATCTTCTTCAATCCCCTCTCGTTCAAGCTTTAATTGAAACATTAGCAGAAGAGGATCCAAAAAGAAAAAAATAAGTATCCTACCATCGTCTTGCCCTTGCAACCCGGCAAGACCCTATTTTTTTGCCCAATACATAAAATAAGGGATAACAGTTAAGAACTGTTATCCCTTATTGAACTGTACCCTATGCCCGTTAAAGGCTAGGTAATAAGAACCCATTAGTAGTCTATGTGGACGAATCAATCTATGCAACGTTATCGTGGGCCCAATCTTTTAAAGCTTGCCCGCATAATCTTCTAGTCTAACTTTTTATTCAAAAGCGAGAGCATAGTCTTCATATCGGCGTTCTGAATGTCATTTTGGCGCAAATACCCCATAATCTTTTCCTCTTTTTCTTTGGTAAGATTAATATTTGCAATTTTAGAGAGCTGGCGAATAAGCTGTAGCATACGAGCTTCATCAGCTAAATCCTTCTTATCCACCTTGCTAGCCAAGATCTCCAATTGTTTGGTATCAATTTGGGTCTTTGTTTTTTGTTGAAGCTTCTCTAGAAGTCTTTTTGAAAAATTTTTAGACATGATTAAACTCCTCCTCAGCGGATAGCTATGAACTATCTTATGAGGTAGGGGCTAATTCTGTGCTATTTCTTCCATTTCATGCGTCTTAATTCTACCCATGAGATCCTCAACCGCTTGTCTAGGTGATTTAGTTTCAAAAAGCACCTTGTACAATTCTTGAGTAATTGGCATTTCCACTCCTGCTTGCCTTGCTAATTCATAGGCCGCCTTCGTCGTCTTCACTCCCTCGACAACCATTCCCATTTGCTCAAGTATCTCTGAAAGTGAAAATCCTCGTCCAAGCATGTTCCCCGCACGCCAATTTCTGCTATGCGTACTTGTGCACGTTACGATTAAATCTCCAACACCGGCAAGTCCTGAAAAAGTTAAAGGATTAGCACCCAAATGTACTCCCAAACGGCTAATCTCTGCCAGTCCACGGGTCATAAGAGCAGCCTTCGCATTATCTCCAAACTTCAGACCATCTGATAGGCCCGCCCCTAAAGCAATAATATTTTTTAATGCCCCCCCGATTTCCAGACCGATTACATCCGGATTTGTATACACCCTAAAATGAGGATTCATTAATAAATCCTGAGCCTGTTGTGCTGAGGATAATTGTTCAGAGGCTACTACAATGGTTGTAGGCGAACGCTTAACCACTTCTTCCGCATGACTTGGGCCAGAAAGCACGACTAGATGATTATGGTGGTCTTGACCCAATTCCTCTTGAAGCACTTGCGAAATTCGCTTATTCGATTGTAACTCTAGACCTTTAATCGCATGGATAATAAGAGTTCGAGAACCAATGTCATCCTTAACTATTCTAGCTATTTCTCTGATTCCGTGAGAAGGAACAACGAACAACAGAGCATCCTTGTCGCGTACAATGGATTTTAAGTCTGTTGAGGCTTTAATTAACTTTGGCAACACAGCATCTGGCAGATACTTTTTGTTTGTATGACATTCATTGATTTCTCGCGCTTGATCCTCTCTACGCGACCAGATCTGTACGTGATGGCCATTATCTGCGAGTACCACAGCAAGTCCCGTTGCCCAGCTCCCTGCCCCAACAATCCCGATATTCAAATAATTCCTCCCCTTTCTTTTCAGACTCTATTTTTTTTGGCCTAATTTACTTTCAGTCCCCTTGATCAGGCGCTTAATATTCGCAGAATGTCGAATAATTCCTATGATCCCAACCAAGATTGCCATGATAACAAAAGCTGTGGGGTCTGCTTTCAAATACATGATAATAGGCATAAGAATGAAAAATACGAGAGAGCCAAGTGAAACATAACGAGTGAAATAAATAATAAGAATAGTTATAAGAACGGAAATTAAAAATGGGTAAAAGGAGATGACAGCCATGACCCCAATTGTTGTCGCCACTCCTTTTCCTCCCCGAAAGCCAAAGAAAACGGGCCAATTATGGCCCAAAATTGCACCAAATCCAGCTGCTGCTAGTTGTGCTTCATCCCCATGTAATAAGCCTGAAACAATTAAAATGGCTACTATCCCCTTAATTGCATCTAAAAATAAAACAAGGATCCCCGGCCCTCTACCTAATACACGCAAGGTGTTAGTAGCACCCGCATTTCCACTCCCATGCTCTCGAATATCAATCCCAGCCTTCCATTTCGCAATCAGATAACTAAAGCTAATGGAGCCAAGTACATACCCGATTAGAACGGCAGTCATTATATTCACTTAAATAACCCTCTCCCTTAATCTTCCGATTTATTTCTCACTAATATTCGGATGGGTGTCCCCTCAAATGGAAAAGCTTCTCTAATTTTATTCTCTAAATAACGTTGATATGAGAAATGCATAAGCTCCCTATCATTCACAAACAACACAAAGGTTGGTGGTTCAACAGAAACCTGTGTAACATAATTAACACGCAGCCTTCTACCTTTATCCATAGGAGGTGGTGTTACCGTTGTTGCCTCTTGAATTAAATCATTCAAAACACTTGTTGGGATACGCATTGCATGCTGTTCTGCCACCTCCTGTACCTTCGGAAGAATTTGATTAATGCGCTGTTTTGTTTTGGCAGAAACAAAAACCATAGGAGCATAGCTCATGAATAAGAAATGATCACGAATCGATTGGGCAAAATGCTGCATGCTTTTATCATCTTTTTCTAGTGCATCCCATTTATTTACTACAAATATAGCTGCACGCCCTGCTTCATGTGCATATCCAGCAATACGTTTGTCCTGTTCAATAATTCCCTCTTCAGCATTAATCACAACTAAACAGACATCTGATCGTTCAATCGCCCTTAAGGCACGAAGTACACTATATTTTTCTGTTGTCTCGTACACTTTCCCTTTTTTGCGCATACCTGCTGTATCAATTAAGACAAACTCTTGGTCCTCACGGGTCAACTTCGTATCAATGGCATCTCTGGTAGTCCCTGCAACGTTTGAGACAATTACCCTTTCTTCACCAAGGATGGCATTCACTAAAGAAGACTTCCCTACATTCGGCCGGCCAATCAAACAGATCCGAATCACATCTTCTTCATATTCCTCATCCTTACTATCAGAGAAATGCTTAATCACTTCATCGAGGAGATCTCCAATCCCTAGGCCATGAACGCTTGATATGCCTATCAAATCCCCAAAGCCCAAGGAATAGAATTCATACAACTCGTTCATTCGCGTAGGATTATCCGCCTTATTCACCGCAAGAACAATTGGTTTCTTCGAACGGAAAAGCATTCTTGCTACTTCTTCATCAGCCTGTGTAATTCCTGTTGTAGTATCCACCACAAAGATAATCACATCAGCTTCATCAATAGCTAGCTCTGCTTGATATCGAATATGCTCAATTAGTTCATCCTCCCCATCATCAAAGGCAATTCCACCTGTATCAATCAGATAAAAATGCTTATCAAGCCATTCTGCACTACTGTATATTCGATCCCTTGTTACCCCTGGAGTGTCTTCCACGATGGAGATACGTTCACCTACAATTCGATTAAAAAGGGTGGACTTACCCACATTCGGTCTCCCTACTATTGCTACAACTGGTTTAGCCATTTTTTCCAACCTCACTTTCAACCATTTATAATACTGGATTTACCTAATAGTTGCAATGGCTGTTCCTCTTGAAGGTATACAATTCTTATATTTCTGCACGATTTTTTCTCCAAAAAAGAGCCCACTTTACTCTCCCTAAAACCAATTGAAAGGTGATTAGTGAAATGAAAGTCAACCACCACAAATCACAATAAGCGAAGGAACCTAATTCATAGTGGCCGGTTTTTTCCCACTGGTAATACTGAAAACCGATTTCTGAGAACGTTAGCCCAAACCCTAATAAAACAAACTGCTGTATGGGTGCATGTGTTGCCACATTAACTAAGAAAAGCATTAACCCCACTTGCATATACTTTTCATTCATGACCATTAGTACTGGGTCTAGTTGAAGTAGTAACCGAAGTAAAAAGATCGAAGTACCGACTAAGAAACTAGCTGTTAATACATGTAATCGATTGGTGTCTCCAAGCCTAATCCAAACCCATACGGAAATGACAAATGGGAGTAAAAAAGAGATAATAGATAGTTGGCCATGATCAGGTAGCGGAATTTGGTAGCCTGCCCCAAATAAAAAAAGGAGTAAAAATCGAATCACCCATCTTTTATTCATTGGATGTAGTTGAAAAAAACGATCAAAAAAACCAATCCAGGAAAACAGGATTAAAAACCAAATAATAATCAGCGCCTGGTAGCCTGTGTTCACGCTTAATACCCCCCTTTTTTTAATCATTATTCCTCAAATGGGACTAAAACATAAACGAGAGTCCCCTGTGGACTCCCGTTATTTAAGAATGTATTTAAAAGTAAGTTTGTCTTGAACCGGAATCCATGCACCTACTCCTTTATGTGTAACATTTTTGATAATAAGTTTTTTCTCTGTTCCTTTAATGTTTAAATATACTTCTCCGTATAGAATATTTCCTCTTTCACTTGCCGCAGGAACTAGCGCATGGAGATATCCAATTTTTCTCGGAGGAACTCTCATAATTGTTTCCTGTTTCGTCCCTTTTCCAATCGTACTGCGGAAAGCAAGATTTAATCCGGTTTTTGTCTTTGCTTCAGCAATCATGAGCTTCTTGACATCATCTTCAGAAATAACCTCTGTTGTAAGCCCTCCACTGGCGGTAAATTCATCCTTTTGCTCGTAGGTGAGATCTGTGGTTGTATTTCCTCCGCGATTATCCAACTGATTTAAGTTGGCTTCCTTATACTCCCAATTGACGGATGTTTCCTTCGACTCGTAATTAAGGGCCCAATTTCCTAAATAAATATTGGCCCGGAAACCAATGGAAAATGGAGAAGGATTAATAGAGGTCTCATTGAGTAGCCGAATTAGATTAGGATTTTCAATTTTATAATTGGTTGTCTTGAATAGTTCTACCGTTGAAGCACTTGGTTGTACATACTCTGGGTCCATATCAGGATTTGGGTAAGTATTTTGCCTTGATATATCCTTTACAAATTCCGGTACTTTAATTGCTGCAAAAGCCATATCTACTTGCGTAAAGATAAGGGGCACAATCAATAAGAGTGAAGCCATTTTTGTGAAGTGCCTTTTCATTCATGACCCTCCTTAAAAATCCATAAATAGGCGTCTTAATCTTAGTATTTACTTCTTTAAAGGAATCATATGAAAAAAAGGGAAGGGAAACTTTTTCCAAAGGTAATAGGACATCATAAGCTGGGCATATGATGGAAGAGTAAGGAGGTGAAAGTCATCATGGCATTTTACACAACAATCGTGAGCCTCTTAGGATTTAAGGTTCTGAAAAATGGAGAAGGACAAATCTTTATTAAGCTAGGAAGTGGAAAAATCCGTCCACTAAAGAACTCCGTTTAGAACAAAAGTCTTGCCATTTCAGGCAAGACTTTATTTACGGATAGGAAAGTATAAGTTCTGAACTGCTTTCCATCTCCACATAAAGGCAACTAATCTCTTTATCTTTGGCTCCATTTTCTACAGTCAATTCCTCTTTGGGTAGCCCAATGATAAGTCTTTCCCTCAATAACTAAAGGAGTTTCCTGAAGTTCATGTATATTTCTAGCTCCTAAGGAAGTCATAATCAGGCGAAGTTGATTCTCTAGATCCACAACAATAGGGTAAGCTTTCTCTTCTGTATGTTGAGATACAAGTCGAAGAAAGAATCCTGCCATCCCTACTGCACGGGCACCAAGTGCAAGGGCTTTCGCAATTTGCCCCCCATCGGAAATACCTCCGGTAGCCATACAATCGAACGGTGCTTCAAGCAGGGACATCTCAAGCAAGCTTTGAACAGTCGTCATCCCCCAGTCATTTAGCATAGCCAAGGGGATATCCCTTCTTTTATTCTCAATTAAGGCAAAATTCGTTCCACCAGATCCACCAAGATCAAGACCACGAATCCCAGTAGTAGTTAGCTCTTTCGCACACTCCCAACTCATCCCAAAGCCTACTTCCTTAACGATGACTGGACAAGTTAATGCCTGCGCAATTTCGAAGATTCGTTCTAAACTTCCACGAAAATCACGATCCCCCTCGGGCATAATCAACTCTTGCATGACATTAAGATGAATCTGTAAGCCATCCGCTTCAATCATCTCTACTGCTTGTTTTGCTTGATCAACTGTTGCCTCCGAACCTAAGTTAGCAAAGATAATCCCCTCAGGATTCACTTTTCGTACAATCGTATAGAAATCAGATACACTAGGATCTTTAATCGCAGCCATCTGTGAACCAACAGCCATCGTAAGCTTGGCTTCCCTAGCCAAGCTTGCAAGCCGCCTGTTAATTTCTAACGTGTCAACTGCCCCACCCGTCATGGCATTAATGACAATCGGCGAACTAAGTTTCAGTCCGCCGAAAGTAGTCATCAAGGATATTTGGTCAAATTTTGTTTGGGGAATACAGTTTGGAACAAACAATACGTCAGCGAATCCATTATGTCCACTCTGCCCAGTTTCAAGTGCAAACTGGATATGATCTGTCTTTCGCGTTGTTCTTGTCTGCATTCAATTTAATCCTCGCTTAAGATTTTAACTTTTTTGCTAGATCGCCAAGGCGGTCACCAATCGTAACACCCATTCCACCGTCAGATTCATAGCTCGCAATATCTTTTTTAACAGCTTTCGCTTCTTTTTCTTCTTCAACTTCTTTAATACTTAAGCTGATTCGTTGCTCTGCTGGATGAATTTCAAGAATCTTCACCTGTACCTCTTGGCCTTCCTTCAATACTTCAGCAGCATTGGCAATATGGCGAGAGGCAATTTGAGAGATATGTACTAACCCTTCGACTCCAGGATATACCTCAACAAAAGCTCCGAAGCTTACTAGGCGCTTGACTGTACCTGTTACGATTGCCCCTTCTTTTAATTCATTCACAGCTTTTTCCCAAGGGCCAGGTCCTGCTTCCTTCATACTTAGGCTTATACGTTCATTTTCTTTATCAACCTTAAGTACCTTAACCTTCACTTTGTCCCCTTCACTAACAAGGTCAGAAGGTTTACCGACTCTTTCCCATGATAGCTCGGAAACATGAACAAGCCCATCTAAGCCCCCAATATCTACGAACGCCCCAAAATCCGTAATTCGTTGGACAGTACCTTCAAGAACAGAACCAACCTTAATTTGGTCATATATGTTTTGCTTTGCACGATTAAGCTCGTCCTCAAGAACGGCCCTATGAGAGAGAATCACCTTGTTTTTCTCACGATCAAGCTCAATAACCTTCAACGATACGGGTTTTCCTTTATAATCGGAAAAATCCTCAACGAAATGACGTTCAACATGAGATGCTGGGATAAATCCACGAACACCAACATCAACGACCAAACCACCCTTAACTACATCAGCAATTGTCGCTTCAAATAGGGTACCATCCGCAAAACGTTGTTCAAGTACTTCCCAAGCATGCACAGCATCTACTGCTTTCTTCGATACAATCACTTCATTTTTCTCTTCATTAATCTTAATCACTTGAAGAGTAACTTCATCACCCTCATTTAGTACATCTGCGACCTTTTCAATATGAAGGCTAGATACCTCGCTAATGGGTAAGATAGCTTCCGTTTTATATCCAATTTCAACCAACGCTTGTTTCGGTTCAACCTTCGTCACCTTACCTTGGACGGTTTCCCCAATTTCTACTACCTTTACCTCTGTGTTTTGAATCTCTTCAGCCATTGACCATTCCTCCTTAGATTTTAAAACAAAAGTTACTTAGGGTAATTTATAAATGAAATAATTGCTTACATTGGTAATCTTAGTATAAAACATTTTACCATATTTGATTCAATAGAAGTTATGCTAAAGAGCATATTGATCAAGTAACTTTTGGATTTCCTCCATGATTAACCGACTAGCCTCATTCGTAGATTCAGTTGTTATTTTATTCTGTCGATAGATTGTAAGTTCGATAGGCTGCCCATAGACCACACGCATTCGACGAAAGGGTCTCCATTGACCAATGACTGCTACAGGTATAACTGCTGCATCTGATTTCAAAGCAAATAGCGCTGCTCCCGGTAATGGTTTACCTAATTGGCCTGTTTTACTTCTCGTTCCCTCTGGGAAGATCCCTAGTATTTTCCCTTCTTTAAGAATCTGTAGGGATCTTTTTAGTGACGCCCTATCAGCTTGCCCTCTTTTCACCGGAAAGGTTCCAAAACGAGTAATTAAGAAGGAAATGATGGGAATTCCAAACAATTCTTCCTTCGCCATAAAAAAGACTTGTCTTTTTATAGGTGAAGCTATAAATGGCGGATCTAAGTTATGAATATGATTGGAGCAAAGGATCACTCCTTTACCCTCTGGTATATGATGCAATCCGATAATTTCCCAACGATAAACAACTCGATAAAGAATTCGGAATAATGCACGGAAAAATCGATAAAGAAGCATAGGGTTCACACTCACCTAGTTTGGTTTGTATGGCTATAAATCTGACCAATCTTTTCTACAACATTTTCAATGGACATACCCGTGGTATCCACGATAATAGCATCCTCCGCAGGGCGAAGTGGTGCCACCTCACGTTCACTATCTAGCCGATCACGAAGAAGAATTTCTTCTTTTAACTCTTCTAAGACAGGCTGATGTCCTTTTTCTATTAGCTCCTTATATCGACGAATAGCTCTCTCTTCGATGGATGCCGTTAGAAAAATTTTCACCTCTGCTTGCGGGAGAACATGCGTCCCAATATCCCTGCCATCCATTACCACGTTTTGGGCGACAGCTAATCGTCTTTGAAGAATCGTCATTTTCTCTCGAACCGCTGGATGCTTAGCTACGATTGAAACATTCCGTGAAATTTCGGGATCACGAATTTCTCTAGTAATATCCTGATTATTCAGAACTACTCTTTGCCCATTTGGGTCTTGCCTCAAATCAATCGTAATTTGGTTAAGGAGTTCTCCAACTCTACGTTCATCATCAAGTGGAATTCCATGTGTTAATGCAGCTAATGTAAGTGCACGATACATAGCTCCAGTATCAATATAAGTAAACCCTAATCTCTTTGCTGTAAGTTGTGCTACGGTACTTTTGCCAGCTCCTGCAGGCCCATCGATCGCTATACTCATTGTCAGATCCCTTTCTAATCAAATAGAAAAAAGCAGGTTCTGCCTGCTTCATTGCTCAAGTTATTTATATTAGCTATGTACTTGAATGAAAAGCTTCAGACCGAAAGATTCGTTTAGGAGTCAACCTATTAAATTTTGATCTTTAGAATTATTTAGATCGTACCATAGTGTATCTTAAGATGCAATGCCTTCCAGCTTTTCTACCACTACAATCCAATGCCGAAAGGTATCATTGCTTAATAGAATCTGTGAGGTAACTAAAAATAGAACTAAGCCTAAAATAATGACAATAAAAAGACGTTCAATTGATCTGGAAAATGAGCAAAACCGATCTTCATAGCTCCCAAATTTATCACTTCGCAAACATCTCACCTCCACTTTAGAAATTATATCCAATAGTTGGAGGGGTTATTATCCTCGTATTTTCCATTTTCAGTAAAGCGGAAGAAAGAAAGGAGACCACCCAGAATACGGGTGCCCTCGCAAATCACATCACTTAAATCCCATCAATTTTTTGAATCGTTTCTTCTTTACCATTCTCTGCATTTATATAGACTCGGAATGTTTGTTTGGCCACGCTTCCTACAAATTCGTAGCATAAAACTTCTTTTCCAAGATCACTCCGAATGATCGCTTTCCTTACCTCTTGCACCTTAAATTGTGGATTTACTTTAGCCCGCGCTTGATCTTGGGTTAATTTTGGTGTACTGATCTGGATATTTTCTTTATGGTTGAAAATATGATTTTCTCCCTGGTAACCAACAATTTCACCGTTATCTAGCGCAACCTTTATCGTTACAATATCAGGATAGACCCGAACATGATCCACCGTATAAACATAGGTCAGAGCAGCAATATTGTTATAGGTTTCAGCCACGTAATTCTCCATATTTTTAAGCCCATGCTGATCAAGAAAAGCTTTTGCTTGTTGTTTGGCTTGATCGATCGTAAGCTTGGCTTCTGGTACATCCCGATTATCAAGGAGCCAAGCTACATGACCCCCTTTCCTTGTCACATCTATATGCATCGTTTCCTTACTATTAGCTGGCTGTACTGAAACACTGTATGCACTATAATCGTATCCTTTGCCCGTCTTGTCCACTTTGATTTGTGCTGATTTTGCCTGATCCCCAAGAAATTGAATAACCTTTTGTTGTGCTTGGTCTGCTGAAATCGGACCCCCGGTTAAATTTTTCTCATCAAATCTCTTTTGATTTTCTAATGTCTGAACTCCCGGCCCAAAATCCACATCTTTATATTCGTCGACTGTTTTATCAATGGTCTTAAAACCATCAATAATCGTATTATCTATATTTTGATGTTCACTAGCTAATGCCGACTCTACATCCATCCAGCGCAAATGATGATCAATGACCTTGGTCTGCACATCATGGAGCTCAGATTGAACCTGCATAGCACTTTGGTGCAAGTTTTTCAGTTTTTGATATTCATTTTCACTTAGTGGTTCTTTATTTAAATCGCGAATAGCCGCTTTATATGAAAAGTCAGCAATTTTCGATAGAAACTCCTCTGTTTTATTAAAAGGAACTAAAGTTAACGGAAGCTGCCCCACATCAGACTGAGCCATTGATGCAATTCGCCATACATTACTTAACGATCCATCAACCTGCTCACGTGAATTGACGGCAAGCGTTTTTCCCAACTCATCCTGTAGCTGATCGACGTGAAAGCTTAAATCATGAAAAGCACGTTGATATTGATTTTCTGATTTTATTAAGATTGAGTTTTTTTCTTGATTCTCCTGATACCCCCACATTCCTAACCCAATGACTCCAACTCCAAGGATAGGAGTTAATACACCGGCAATTTTGGAATACATGTCTCTCACTCCTTATCTACAGAAAATATGTTTACCAATTCGCTTAACCTGTGGCCTTCCCCAAATCCATGGTGAGGTTGCTGTTTCTGGATTGAAATAATAGGTACATCCTTCTGTGGGGTCCCATCCATTGAGAGCATCTTGAACGGCCTTTTTAGCCTTTGCATTAGGTGTGAGCCAAATCTGACCATCTGATACAGCCGTAAACGCACGAGGTTCAAAAATTACACCTGAAGGAGTATTCGGAAAGGATGCACTCTTTACTCGATTTAAAATGACTGCCGCAATAGCCACTTGGCCAATAAAAGGTTCACCTCTTGCTTCTCCAAATACCGCATTGGCCATAAGCTTTAGATCATTATCTGAATATCCATGCAGTTTGAAATTCGACGTGGGTACGGCCTCAGTCCGCACTGTGTTAGCAGGATTTGGAGTGCTTGACTGCGTGGGAGTATATTTCGTTTTATTAACAAGAACACGCTGTGTTTTGGACCCAACCTTACCATCTACCTTGATTCCAAAATCTTTCTGAAACTTTCTTACAGCCCAGTATGTATTCCACCCAAAACTACCATCTGTCACATCATTTAGATAACCGATATACTTTAACCGTTCCTGTAATTCAATAACATCCTGCCCGCTTGTACCGCGTTCTAGGATCCGACCACTGAATGCTTCATCCTTAGAATTCCATGTAGTCATAAGAAACATAGCACTTACAAGAATGAGGAAAGCAATTAAGAGGGACAGACTTCTCTTGATGTTGTTCATTTTAATCCTCCTGATGCCTTTCTTTGGTTTGACTTGTGCTTATTGTTAGTTCCATCCAATCCAATTATTCACCGAGCATTGAGGACAATTGACTATAGACGAAAAAAACCATCTTGCCCACATGGGCAAAATGGTTTAACTTTTTAAACGATTTGTGAGGATATAGAAAAATCCATACTATTATTACAAAGGCATTGTTTAAAACCTGTTTCCACTTCTCCTGATCGATCTTTATGACCAATTAATGTATATTTTTCGCCACACTGATTACAACGAATCGTTACTTTATATCGATCTCTTTCATCCATTAGACTTACACCCTTTCTATAGGTTCTTATAAACCTATTTTGTTCAGAAAGATGGTGATTTAGACTTGGCCTGAACCTTGTCGATACGCCAAATAGAAAGAATCCAGAATAAAATTAAAAAAGGAGCAAGGACCCATAAATAATGCTCGGTGGAAACAAGTAATACATAATCATAAAAACCATGAAGAATAACAGGTATGAAAACTGAGCAAAGAAGAAATCTTTTTTGTATGCTTGAGCTAGGATGAAATTTCCCTTTCCCCATATAGTATCCCATCGTTACCCCAAATAAGGCATGGCTAGAAACAGGTAAAAGCGCACGCATCAGGGCTTCCTCCACGCCAAATGAGTAAAGGTAGAAGAAATTCTCAAGGGTAGCAAAACCTAACGACACAGCCACAGAATAAACAATACCATCATAGGGCTCATCAAACTCCACATGTTTATACACTGTGGAATAAACAACAAACCATTTAAAAAACTCCTCTAGTAATCCGGAAATAAAGAAAGCCTTCGTAAATACACCAAGCTCTAATTCCTCTTGAAGGCCATATTGTAAAACCATCACAGGAAACACCAATAAAATTCCAAATACAAAGGTTTTAATGACTAGATGCAGTGGTTCGGTTTGGTACCGATCTTTCAAGTAAAAGTAGCTTAACAAGGCTACTCCCGGTGCAATCGAGGCACCAATGGTTGAGATCATCAAGTTATAATCCCCTCTTCTTTAATCACCAACTATACTCATGGTAACATGGATTGATCAATTATAGAATAACGAATCTATGCGGATATACTGGTTAAAAGTTACACCCATGCAATGATGATATTCAGAGAAGATTCCGCTAAAATTTAAATAAATCCCTCGAAAGGGATTTATTTACCTAATACCTTCAGACGGATTAAAGGTTGCCTTCTCTTTATCAAAAACCATGAACACTTTACCTAATGTACCATTTCTATTTTTCTTCACATGAACAGCAATCTTCTTCCGATCCTTGGCTTCGCAGGGTTCCTTACTGGTATCTAATTGTAAAATAACATCTGCAGCCCCTTCCACAAAAGAGATAGCTTGGGTTTGCTCTATTTGGGCAGGGACAATCACTACAATCGGCGTATCCCACTGTCTTGACCATTGGTGTAGTTGATAAGCGATAAGTGGAAGCTGCAGGTGTATAGCCGTTCCTTCTTTACCTCGAATAGGTATACGGTAAAGATGATCAATGAAAACAACCGGTACACGCCCTATTGATTGAATAATCCTTTCCACGTAGTCTGCCACCTCATCTAATGTTGTATCCATAGATCCTTCCAATGTCCACAAATTCTTGGCTATAGAGGCATAGGACTGATTTGCTTGGTTGACTTTATCCATTGGTATCTTTCCTGTTAGGATATCTTGTGGAGACGTTTGCAACAGACGGGCCATGCTTCTCGCCCATAATTCAAACCCCGTCATGTCCCAGGTTACATACACGATTGGAACCTCATTTGCAGCCATTTGATCAGCAATCTGACGAATAAACATTGATTTCCCAGATGAAACCGAACCAACGATTAAGTGTAAACCTGTGCGCAAGCCACCGAATAATAATTGATCAAGACACGTAAATCCGGTAGGAGTCCCCTGTACATCTCCATTATTTCTTTTTTGATATTCCTCTAGAAAAACAACTAAATTGCGTACGTCAGGAGAAACTGGAACCTTAAGGCTTTCTTCAACGGTTTCTCCTAAAAGTAAGTGGAAATTTTCTGTAGGGTTTTTCACCTGAATAAAGAAATAATTCACATCTCTAAAGCCTTCTGGTAAATAAACAGTATAGACTTCTTTTACGATTTCCTGTAGGAGCACACTAATTTTTTTGCTTTCTCGCCTTCCTGCCTCGTCATTAGGATAACAAATGAACACTCGTTTTCCCGCTAATTTCTCAGCATGTATGTCCTTAAAGGAGGAAGAATCCGGAAGGCAAATTGCGGGTAGGTCAACCTGCTCTAAGGACAGGACATCAAATACATTTTTGCACAACAAAATATCATCCGATTGATCAATAATGTTTTCATTAAAAAAAGTATCATTTTTTCCAACTAAATTCTTATACTTTGGCTTTTCTTCAAGAATGGTTCGACCTACAAGATCGACAAGTTCACCCTCGGTATTCTTAATAGGAAAGACTATGTAATTAGTAAAATACCCCCCTAGCATCCCCCTTCCGGTTTGAAAGCCAATCTGATAGGGTTCAAAGCCAAGCTCAAAGGCTTCTACACTCTCTTCACTAATTCCACGTCTTTTCAGGTAGGCTAAGGCTTCTGAAGTTATATTTTTACGGTAGTAAGCATGCAATTTATTTAGGTCCTCACTAGAAATTCTACGCGGTAAGGATATTCCTACTTCTTTTTTCTCCATGTTTACATTCCTCCACTTACATATCTGACTTGATAAAATGTTCAAGTGTTTATTATTTTTATGATCGAGTTTAGGTAAAAAGGCCTTGCCTATAAAAAATGTTTAAGGCAAGACCTCTTAAATAATTGGATGGGTGATCCACATGTGTTACTTAAAATATTGACAAAGCACCTTCACTGCATCTTTCTTCACGATCGGATCCCCATATTCAGCAAGGACATGTTTAGTTACGGTTGAAGCTTCACCATACTCAGATAGAATTGCAATCAAGCCATGATATAACTGTTGATTTTCCATCTCAATCTCATCAAGAAAGAAATAATATCGATTATTATATTTATATACACTTCCGCCTTCAGGTAACATATTATGAATTCTATGACATGCTTCAAGCAAATGCTCGAAATCATGGAAGTAGTAAATGATATCTTCACTCTCTTCAAGTGTTACTTCCATTTCATAGATGTCATCATCATAATCCACGTCTTCCTCAGAAGCAGATTGGTTTCTACCACGGGTCACAATGACTACCATTCCTTGCGCTGGCAAAGCAAAGACTTCA
Source organism: Bacillota bacterium (assembly GCA_035254305.1). Classification (GTDB taxonomy): domain Bacteria; phylum Bacillota; class Bacilli; order Aneurinibacillales; family RAOX-1; genus DATFAS01. The sequence continues at coordinate 5,793 of DATFAS010000186.1, read as the reverse complement.
ACGGCTACTGGTCCCATAACTTCAAAGCCTAACTCGGTATAGGCTTGCTCCATCATATCATTGAACAAATCATGTACCTTCGGAATGTCACGCCATATGTCTTCTTTTTCAATTCCTCTTTCATGTAGATCATCGAATGTTAAAAAAATCCTTATTTTATCTTGACTTAGGCGTTCAACACGCATACACGACCCTCCCTTGCCAATCCGGTAGTACTATAGATTATGAATCAAAGCTATTTCATGTTCTAGATTCGTATCTATTAATTTTTTCTATGATACCATGTCCGCTATAGTTGAAACAACATCTAAAAATAGATACAGTTCAACAGCATTCTGCAAATCTAAGATGGATAGCTATTTTGGAAGAGAAGGGCGAAAGGCTGATTTCAGTCGCTTCATCCTGCGAAATTCTCCATAGGCCCGGTAACCATCGTAAATAAGCATTCCTCCTAGAGGCAGGAGAGTTGGTAGTAACTGTCGTCTTAACAAAAATAATAAAATCAAAAGACCAAGGAGAAGTGGAACCAAGCTTTTGATTGATTTTTTGTTAAAAAAATTTCCTCGTCCTAAAATTATTTTAGCATGAAATAGAGTAATATGCCTAATAATAAACAAGGCCAAAAGATACAAAAAAATGGAGAAAAAAAGTTGTACGGGCCTAAAGAAAAGATAGGATAACCAATGGGAAGACAAGTGAAGTGCATAATATGCCTTGGGGAAAATTTTTTCTGCTATAAAAGCAAAAGTCCAGGAAAGAAATAGTATTGTCACGTGCCATACCATCAAGAGAACCCTCCTTTTCACAACTATATTAATCTTGTCAGGAGGTTATTCTTTTGATTCTTATTTCTTTAGGACATTAAAATTATCATCTATTAATAACCAATTTTGTGGAAACTCCAAGCCTAACTTCCAATAACTCATACCTCTTAATCCGAGTCTTTTTACTAAATTGAATTTAGCTTGTATGGATCTGGCATCTTCAAACCAGACGATATGCCGTTTACCTTGCTCATCAGAGTAACCAAAGTGTGGAGCTTGTGCTTTCGGATCATAAAGTATAGGTACATTATACCTTCTAGCTACATCAATCGCTTCTTGAGGGCTAACAGCTTTTGCTACACTCCCTTGAACAAAAGGCAAAGTCCAATCATATCCATATAGATTTTGGCCCATTAAGATTTTTGAAGCAGGCATTTTCGTCATTGCGTATCTTATCACTTTTTCAACTTGGTCAATAGGTGAGACGGGCATGGCCGGCCCTCCCGAATACCCCCACTCATAGGTCATAATAACAACAAAATCCGCAACTCGACCGTGTGCCGCGTAATCATGTGCTGTATACCATTCACCCTGTTGCTGATCACTAACCTTAGGAGCTAATGCCGTTGACATTAAAAATCCTTCACCATGTATTCGGTCTGCTGCTTTTCGAAGAAAAGCATTATAGGCTTCTCGATCGCTAGGTAATACATGTTCTATATCCCAATGAATATCACGTAAGCCTAGTCTTTTAGCTGTAGCAATTACATTATCTAGAAGTTTATTTTGTATTTCATTGTTCGTCAAAAAAACATGTGATAGTTCAGGACTAAATTGATCTTGTTCCTTGTTTGTTACAACCAACATGGTAACTACACCATTTTGGGTAGCAATAGATGGAAAATCATCAAGTATTGGTGGTTTTAAACTACCATCCCTTTGGATTTCGAAACTGAACGGAGCCAAATAAGTGAGTCTTGGTGCAGCCTCTTGAACATATTTTTTTAATGATTGGGCTGATGCTTCGTTTCTTGCCTCTACATAAGCATTGAATTCTGCTGATCTCTTGGGCAATGATGGAATATAGATTCTAAAACCAGGCATTAGCGACTGAGTGAGTTGAATACGATTTGCTCGCGCGAGAGCCCGTGGAGTAGTATTAAAACGTCTTGCGATGGTAAATAAGCTATCGCCCGCTTGTACCCAATAGTACATACCAGCAATCGGGATCACTAGTGACTGGCCGACAACCAGGCTTTGATTCGGGTTTAGTTGGTTAGCACTTGCTAACGCGGTTGGTGTTGTACTATAGACTTGTGCAATGGCAAAAAGAGATTGACCCGGTTGAACAACATGAATTTGCATTCGAACCTCCTCCTCGTGTTTAAAGGCCTTTTCCTTCAGAACTATTCATATGGAGGGGATTAGGTGTTTGTCTCTTTATGAAAAGAAGCGTTCAGCCACTTGGCCAAACGCTTCCTCTTACCAATTATAGATAAGGGTTTTGATGTTTTTCTTTAAGTCTTCTCCAACGTCTTTCAACTTCCTGACGGAATTGATCAAGTAATCCAGCATTCTCCGGCTTCGTTAGATGCTTTGTTTTACCCATGGAATTTACCCATTCGAACACATCTACACGTTTTCCTTTTTCTTCAGGATCATAGGTGATGGTCGTAATTCCATTCTCAACCTCATATAACGGGAAGAAGCATGTATTTACCGCAGTACCTACAATGTTTGCACCTTGCTCATCAGGAGATTTCCAGTTTAATGGACATGCAATCAAGATCTTACCATAAACAGTTCCCACGTTCTGTGCATACCATTGTGCTTTTGCACCTTTCTTAACTAGATCCTGAGGGAAGGCTTCAGAACCTGTGAAGACATAAGGAATATTTGTAGAAGCCATAATTTGTACAGTATCTTTGTGGTGGAAGGTTTTCCCCACTTGTTTCTTACCAACATTCGAAGTGGATGTCATATGACCAAGTGGTGTTGAATAAGATTGCTGACTTCCTGTATTCATGTAACCTTCGTTATCATACTCAAGAATGATAAGCTTATGTCCACGAAGTGCTGCCCCAATTGCAGGACCCATTCCAATATCCATACCTCCGTCACCAGTAACCATAACAAAGGTAAAATCGTCTGAAACTTGAATTTCACCACGTCGTTTCAATTCGTAGAATGCCTCTACCATCCCTGATAGGGTAGCAGCGCCATTTTGGAATAGATTGTGGATAAAGGATTGCTTATGTGAACTATACGGATATCCTGTTGTTACAACGAATGCACAACCTGTTTGGAATAAGGCAACGATATCTCCTTCAATCCCTTTGAAGAATAATTCAAGGCCTGGGAAAATTCCGCATCCTGGACAAGCACCGTGTCCTGGAGCAATACGCTTAGGCTTCGTAGTTAAGTTGCGAAGCGGTGGAATCTTCACATCAAGCTTACCCGTTTCTTCATTTTGTGTTACAGAAATGAGCCCTGATTTAAATGCATCACCATATAATGGCTCAAGAACTCGTTTAGGTACTATTTCTCCTTTACCTGGCACCTGACCATAGTAATCAAAAGGCTTCTCAGCATAACCTTTTTCAATGGCATCTAGACCTAAACGGAAGAAATTCTCTGCATCTTGAGCATAGAAATCCTTACCCCCAACACCGAAGATTCGGCTAATAACGATGGCTGTATTTTTATCATCCTGAAGAGTTGCCTTAATCTCATGAGTCATGTTGGCACCATGACCACCATAAGAGTCAGCACGTTCTCCAACTACAATAGCTTTAACGTTCTTAAGCGCCTCTGCAATTTCCTTAGCAGGGAATGGGCGAATCATGTTCGGGCTGATAACCCCTACTTTCAAGCCTTGATTACGCAAGTGATCTACAACATCTTTTGCTGTCTCAGCTGCAGAGTTGATAAGGAATACCGCAACATCCGCATCTTCCATACGATAGAGATCAAGAACCGGATATTCTCTTCCAGAAACTTCTGCGTATTCTTTTGCAATTTGTTTAAACACATCATAAGCATTATACATTGCCTTAGATTGTTGGTAATTGTTATTGATAAGATCAGGATCATTCATGTATGGGCCGATTGTCACAGGATTTGCAGGATCTAGTGCAAAATTGTACTCTCTTGGCTGTGGACCAACAAATTGCTGAACAACTTCACGATCTTCAAAATATTGTACGCGGCGCTTCTGGTGGGATGTAAAGAATCCATCATAAGCAACTAATACTGGTAAACGCACATCATGATGTTCAGCGAGCTTCAACGCCATAATATTCATATCATAAACAGCCTGTGGAGTGCGAGCAAGTAGAATAGGCCAACCAATATTAAGGCCATAATATAGATCAGAATGGTCTCCGCGGATGTCAAGAGGACCACTAATTGCCCGAGTAACAAGGTTCATAACCATAGGAAAACGTGTTCCTGATTGTACAGGAAGCTGTTCTAGCATATATAAGAATCCATTAGCTGAAGTAGCGTTAAACACACGAGCACCTGCTGCAGCTGCACCATAACAGCTACCTGCAGAACCATGCTCTCCATCTGTTGGGATAAGCACAATATCATGCTGCCCTTTCGATTTCATCAAATCGAGGAATTGTGCCACCTCTGTAGAAGGTGTAATTGGGAAGTAACCCATAACATGGTAATTAATCTGAGCTGCAGCCATTGCAGCCATTTCATTTCCTGATTCAAACACAAGCTTTTGGGTAGGTTTTTGATTTGAAAGGCTTGATTGTTCCTTCTGATAATCGATTGCCATCACTGATTCCTCCGTCCTATTCTTATTTTGCTGCTAAAATAAATTTCTGAGGCACTCTATGATCATCGGCATAGCCCAGTTCTTCAACCATTGTTGTTAATGCTTCAGTTGGACAAGCTTCTACGCACTTCTGACAACCCTTACAATATTGATAATCAATTCCTTTAAGGAATGCGGTTGGTCTACCCTTCTTATCAGCACCCTGCTCCCATACAAAGCATAAATCCGGACACACCGTATCACATTCTGCACAGTGAATACATTTTTCTTGGTGGAATTCTGGTAGGTATCCTTGACGAGAACCACTAAGATCCTTCAAGATACTATTTCCAGGGTTAACTACGATTCCTCCCATAGGCTGTGTTTCATAACCTAATGCTGGTTCTGGCAATGTGAAGGTACGATCCTTAGCATCCTCAGGAGCCTCATATTCCTTAAATCGAACTTCTTGATAACCTCTATCGAAGGTACGAAGATTCGGCTCAACCATATGTGGATATTTCTTCTCAAATGTTTTACGAATTACTTGCTTCATTGCTTCTGGGTCAAGAAAATCACACACTCTAAACAATGCACCAAGCATTGCCGTGTTTACCTTTGTCTTCTCTTCCATAGCAATAGTGAGTGCATCTACAATAACTAATGTACCGTAGTCTAGCTTAAGATCTTTACGAACTTCATCAAAGTCTCTTCGAGTATTCACGAGAACCAAGCTATCCGCATAAATTCCGCTGCATACGTCTATCGTCTTATATAACGCTTCATGGAAAACACCAACTACATGAGGCTGCACGATTGGACTATGAACACGAACATCTGTCCCTGGTTCACATAAACGAACGAACGCTTTCACTGGTGACCCTTTTTTCTCTGATCCATAGGAAGAAAAATTCATTCCATACATCCCAAGACCCATAACTCCTGCTTCAGCAAGCATCTTACCCGCAAGATTTGCTCCAAGGCCCCCTATGGACTCTAAACGAATTTCAAAGAAGCCTAAATCATTCTTCTTTGGCAATATTGACATTTACGTTCCCTCCCCGGTAGATACTTATCCAATTAACCCTATTTAATTAGTGTTAATGTTAATTTCAATTCTAAAGATTCAGCTATTTCTAAAATGAATTATAACAGATTATTTTTTTCATAACAACAGGCATTTTTAATTGTTTCATTTTTTCACTTTTCAATTTATGTAAGCGTTGTTTTTCCTTTTTTTACAACGCTTCGTCAAATTAC
>DATFAS010000185.1:0-4320 GCA_035254305.1 Bacillota bacterium | reverse complement strand
TTACAAAGGAAATATTTATTTCACTTTAACTATCAAAGTAAATTTAAGAAAAGCGAAGGAGAAGTTCACCCTCTCCTTCGCTACAAATATAATGAAATGATCTATGACTTAACTTTACGGGCTACTCCTGTTTGATAGGCTGCCTGAACAACAGCCTCCCGTACCCGTTCTACTACTTGATTATTAAATACACTTGGAATAATATATGTTTCACTTAATTCATCATCGGTCACAACAGAGGCTATCGCTTTGGCAGCAGCCAGTTTCATTTCTTCATTAATCTCTCGTGCTCTACAATCTAGTGCCCCCCTAAATATACCTGGGAAGCAGAGAACATTATTAATTTGGTTAGGATAATCTGATCTTCCTGTAGCCATAACCTTAACATAAGGACTAGCAAGTTCCGGATCAATTTCAGGTACCGGGTTGGCCATTGCAAAAACAATAGGGTCTTTTGCCATTTGTTTCACGTCATCAACCTTTAGAATTCCTGGAGCAGAAACACCGATAAAAACATCTGCACCCACAATCACATCCGATAAGCTTCCTGTTCTATTCTCTGGATTGGTGATATTCGCATATTCTACCCATTCAGGATTATCATAAGAGGCATCGCGATGGATAGCCCCATGACGATCCACACCAATAATGTTGCGAACACCAGCAGCAAGTAATATTTTGGTGCATGCAATTCCAGCCGCCCCAATTCCCGTTATCACTACTTTAATATCTTGAACATTTTTATTGCAGTATTTAAGCGCATTGAGCAAACCAGCCAGAATGACCACAGCTGTACCGTGCTGATCATCGTGGAATACCGGTATATCGAGCTCCTTCTTTAATCTTTCTTCAACTTCAAAGCAACGTGGAGAGGAGATGTCTTCTAAATTAATCCCACCGAATCCCGGAGCAAGTGCTTTGATTACGCGGATAATTTCCTCTGGGTCCTTGGTATCCAAACAAATTGGGACAGCATCGACATTCGCAAACTGCTTAAATAGCATAGCCTTTCCTTCCATCACTGGCATAGCGGCTAAAGGACCAATATCTCCTAAGCCTAACACCGCCGTTCCGTCCGAAATAACAGCTACCGTATTTTTCTTAATGGTAAGTGAATAGGCCTTAGCAGGAGCTTCGGCTATTGCATTACAAATTCGAGCAACCCCAGGAGTATACACTCTAGAGAGATCATCACGATTTTTAATCGGGTATTTCGATTTAGTCTCTATTTTCCCACCTATATGCATAAGAAAGGTCCGATCTGAAACATGAATGACCTTCACTCCTGGTAGCTTGGAAATGAGCTCAATGACAAGCTGACTATGTGCTTGATCATGGACATTGACCGTAATGTCCCGTACAGTCTGTGTTTTACTAGAAGATATAACGTCAATCCCTACAATATCCCCACCAGATTGGCTAAGTGTTGTAGCTATATCAGCAAAGGAAACGAGATCCTTCTCCAATTGTAAACGTATAACGATACTTATCGATGCTCCATTAGGTATAGCCATTCCTATTCCCTCCATTAAACTTTATTCAATTACGATCCAAAACCCAACAGACTGCCCCCTGCAATGCCCGGTTTCGTCATCTCATATGGATCAAGTATAAGATTTAGCTCCGCTTCCGTTAAAACTTGATCCCGTAAGCATAATTCGCGAACAGATTGTCCTGTAAGAATGGCTTCGCGCGCAATTCTAGCAGCTGTTTCATAGCCCAGATGTGGGTTCAACGCGGTAATGACACCAACACTTTTCTCCACATACTCTCTACATCTCTCCACATTCGCCTCAATTCCTTCTAAACAGTAGGTCCGGAAAACCTTAAATACTTGATTCATCATGCTTAAGGATTGTAATAGATTGAATACCAATACAGGCTCCATCACATTTAATTCCAATTGTCCTGCCTCAGATGCCAAACAGATGGTATGATCGTTTCCAATGACTTGAAAAGCAACCTGATTGACTACTTCGCACATCACGGGATTTACTTTCCCTGGCATAATAGAGGATCCAGGCTGACGAGCTGGAAGACTGATTTCACCTAGCCCAGTACGAGGACCTGAAGCCATTAAGCGAAGATCATTGGCGATTTTGGACATATTGATCATGCAGACCTTCAATGCAGCAGAAACTTCTGTATAGGCATCTGTGTTTTGGGTTGCATCGATTAGATGCTCCGCATTCGTGATCGGAAAACCGCTTATTTCCGCAATCATTTCTACGACTCTCTTAATATAACGAGGATCAGCATTCAACCCTGTCCCAACTGCGGTAGCTCCCATATTCACTTCGTACAAATGTTGTCTCGTCTGTTTGATTCGCTTAATATCCCGGGCAAGTACCCTGCTATAGGCTTCGAATTCTTGGCCAAGACGAATCGGTACTGCGTCCTGTAAATGAGTTCGACCCATCTTGATAATTTCTGCAAACTCACCAGCCTTACTATGGAACGTATCATATAATTCATCCATAGTTTCTAAGAGCTGAGTCACTAAAGATAAAGCAGATAGGTGAATAGCAGTTGGAAAAGAGTCATTCGTTGATTGAGCCATATTAACATGTGTGTTTGGACTCAAAGCAAAGTAATTTCCCTTTTCCTCCCCTAAGATTTCTAGGGCACGATTGGCGATCACTTCATTCGTATTCATATTAATGGAAGTACCGGCCCCACCCTGAATGGGATCTACAATAAATTGATCATGCCATTGTCCATCGATAATCTCTTCTGCAGCCTGTACGATCGCTTTTCCTAATCGAGGATTAAGTTGCCCCACTTCCATATTGGCTAATGCAGCTGCCTTCTTCACTATAGCCATGGCTGTAATTAACTCTCCATGGATTCTATACCCTGTTATCGGGAAATTATCAACCGCACGAAGGGTTTGAACTCCATAATAAGCATCTACTGGGACCTCTCTTGTACCTAAAAAATCTTTCTCAATCCGTATGTTCGTATCTATCATGATATTTCTCCTTCCACTTACAATTTAATGTATAAATAGCCATTTATATAACCAAGCAGCTGTTATCTTTGATTTTGTTGATCATTGGCGATGGGAGTTTCCATCATTTCTATAATTTGACCCAAATTATTCGTTTTCCCTAATACCCACATCAATTTTGTGACAATGGCTTCGGAGTTCATATCCTGTGGGGAAATAATAAGCTTTTTAGACAGCTTCCTCCCTACTTCATATCGCTGCAGGTCTGTCCCTTCCTCTAAACATTGAGTAGTGATCACAACGGCGACCCCTGCCTCTATTAGTTCATCGATCTTTGGAAGCAGATTTCTATTTTTAAATGGAATGCCACCATTTCCATAGCTTTCAATAATTACTCCCCGATAGGTCTGTTTGATATAATCAAAAATCTCTGGAGTGATTCCAGGAAAAAGTTTCAATACAAACACTTCGTTACAAATAGAGGTATCTAATTTTACAGGACCTCTCTCCCCTACAGGAACATGTTCTAAATAATGAACATGCAACCCATCGAATCGAGCAATATAAGGAAAATTAATACTCATAAAGGCACTATTACTCTTTGATTTCACTTTTACTGCACGAGTTCCACTAATCACTTTCCCGTCAAAAACAACATAGACCCCACCCACATTCTCACAAGCAAACCGAATAGCATCCATCATATTTCTCTTAGCGTCGCTTTCTTCAAAGCTAATAGGAATCATAGAACCTGTCACGACAACTGATTTGGAGAGATTTTGGAGCATATAGGAAAGTGCCGCAGAAGTATATCCTAATGTATCCGTTCCATGAGTAATGACAAACCCATCGTAGCTGTCATAATGATCATAAACAGTTTGAGCCATTTCGACCCAAGATTCCGGCTGCATGTTCGTACTATCTACATTCATTAAATTGATGCTATCAAGTTGAATGGTTTCGTTATGATCTGGCAGGTAATGAAGAAGCTCATGAACCATTAGCCCAGGAGCAAGGCCTTCTTCTCCAGGTACCGAAGCAATCGTGCCACCCGTGGCTAGTAAAAGTATTCTTTTCATGATTAAGCACCTTTCTAAACTCTCTCAAATTTTGCTTACACAGAGTAAACATTTTATAAAAGTTCGCGATAAGCACACTTTTATACTCATTATATTGAAAATTGTTAGAAAGTACAAGTTATATTATTCAATTCGCGACCAATTATGCCGTTTTTATCGATTAACTCTGAATCAGAAATGCTGTTGATCTCTATTCAACTTTCGTTGATAAGCAATACGCGAAAAGACCCTAGGATAAGGGTCTACAAATCATAGCTTTTCTTAATATCGATCAAAATAACCTTGAATTTC
>DATFAS010000184.1:0-6843 GCA_035254305.1 Bacillota bacterium | reverse complement strand
CCTTTTGCTCTTAATATTCGAATTGTAACTCCACTGAGAATTGCCCCTACGAGACCAGAGGTTAAAATAATGTAATCTACAATATGAAAGGCTCCCATTCGGATGAATAAAAAAATAAGAACTAGGAAATAAAGGACTAATGGCAACCAAGTTGTTTTAATTAACATATTTAATATGAAGCCAATACCAAAAGCGAGAAAGAAAAATAAAGGGACAGAAATAATTAATTGAGCAATATTCAAGGCTTAAAGCACCTCCTTTTCTCACAACAAAATTAAGTTTACTTTAACAAATCTTTGTGGTCAACTTAGGTTTTGTTTCAAAATTGTATACAGGAAAAAAGCAGACTCTGGTTAGAGACTGCTTAGTTTTGATTCATTTGGTCAATAAATTCCTGATTGATCCGATCCCGTTCCTTACTGCCAGCTTTTAATCTCTCAATGGCTGGAAGGATCAAGAGATCAATTTCTTTTTGGACAATATACGCAAGGTCATATCGATTAGAAGCTTCAAGAAATTTCCCGACTTCGAAGAGATTTTCGTAACGGTCTAATTCCTCTCTGGTCAATTTCCCTCGAACCTGTACACTTGAATGTCGCATAGAAATCTCCTACAATTTGGATTTCTTTAGTAACAACCCAACTCCACCAAGCATAAACAAGTAGCGATTATCAATGACTTTCTTCATGAATGCAGCAGTTGTACCAAAGATTTTTTTGTTTCCAACAATACCAATTGCTTCGCCATGTCCAAGAGATGCTACTGTACCCTTTAAGCTAGGAACAAATTTCTGCAGCTCACCATTTCCACGAATTAAGGTGATTAAGTTGGCTGCAAGGTTTTGTCCTTCTTGAATCGCGATTTGAGCAGTTGGCGGATAAGGGCGACCATTTTCTTCATTAAAGAGCAATGCACAATCCCCTACTACAAAGACATCATCATGATGAGGTGCACGAAGGAATTCATCTACTTTTACTCTTCCACGCATAACTTCAAATCCTGAATTTTCCACAATGGAATTACCACGTACTCCACCAGTCCAAACAATAGTTCCTGCTTTAATTTCTTCCCCATTAGCAAGAAGAACACCATCTGGGTAACACTCTTTAATTGGTGTATTAATTTTGAAGGTGACTCCTTTTTCCTGCAGAATTTCCATAGCATACTCAACCAATTCAGGGTCAAAACCAGGTAGAGCAGTTGGAGCTGCTTCAATGTTGTAGATCTTCACAAGAGAAGGATCAACATCAAATTCTTTACAAAGTTCTGGAATTCGATCACTTAATTCTCCAACGAATTCAATACCAGTAAATCCAGCTCCACCCACGATAAGGGTTAGATAATCCGTTCTTTCTGGTTCATTACGGAACTTAGCAAAATTATATTCAATATGCTCTTTAATCATACGAACGCTGTTAATGCTACGAATACTAAATGCATTTTCTTTCAATCCAGGAATTCCAAAAGTTTCAGGTTCACTTCCAAGTCCAATTACAAGATAATCATACTCAAGAGCTTGCCCATTCGTTAATTTTACACTTTTCTTTTCACGATCAATGGACTCAACGGTTGACTGAATAAAATTCACACGGTTCTTGTCAATCACTGTATCAATTTCGATTCGGCAAGATTCTGGGCTACGTGTACCTGCAGCAGGCTCGTGAAGCCAAGTTGTAATATAATGATAATTGTGTTTATTTACTAATGTCACCTGTGCTTCATTATAATTTAGCAACTTTTGCAAACGAGTGGCTGTCATTAGGCCACCATAACCTGCACCCAGAATTAGAATTTTCGTACTCAATCCAATCACATCCATTTTCATTTTTATTTGATCTTATAAATTCTTTTTCCTTATGTTCTCCCGAGGAATCATTCTCGAACCCACGTAAGGTTTTCCTCATTTGGTATGAGAAACTTTTCACAAATTCTTCATAAAACTATCATAAAACCTTCTTATCTGGTTTTCAAGTGAAATTTTGCACAAAGTTCACTATTTGAAATTTTAAGGTTAGCCATGTACTGTGTCAATATTAAATAATTCAGTTTGGTCTATATTTTTTATCTTTTCTCTTTTTTGCGTATAATAATTTAGTCTATTTATCCTAAGGGTATCGTGGATTGTGTGATGTTCATCGGAGACGGCATTTTAACCGATGTTTTATTTGGAATTCTTTACTAATCATGAATTCATACATATTGGGCAAGGTAAAACAAAAGCTTTCTAAAGGAGGTTTTTACCTTGTCACGAACGGCTATTAATGTGTTGTATATTGCATTTTTGGTGATTGTAACATTACTACTTCCTGCGCTTCTTCTAGTGGGCACCGGATGGTCAATGTCTGGAATGGTTGCAGCCATCCTTTCCTTTCTTGTCATGGCAAGCTATGTAGCATATACAATTAAGCTTGGAGCCCGAAATTCATAAACTTTATAACCCTCTTCTCGATCTGCCTGGGGAAATTTTCGAAAGCCTAGGGGTTCTTACCAGTATCTATTTCCCTTGTCGACACTATCATTTAATTCTATAATGGATAGAGTTGAAGATAAAAAGAATGTGGTTAACACATGTCACGGGAGGGGCCCTTAAAGTGAACCTTTTATTAGAACAGGCAACAGATCCATCACTCTTGCCTATCATCAAAAAAGTACAAAATAATGAACGTATCTCGATAGAAGACGGCATAACCCTATATAACTCCAATGATATTCTAACAATTGGTCAATTGGCCAACCTTGTCAATCAAAGAAAAAATGGAAATAACGTTTACTTTATTCAGAATATGTATATAAATCCAACCAATGTGTGCGAGGCACATTGCAAATTCTGTGGTTTCCGTCGTGATCCAGATGAAGAAGGCGCCTATACAATGAATAAGGAAGAACTTCTTCATTATGTAGAAACCCGTTTCAATGAGAATATCCGCGAATTCCATATTGTTGGTGGACATAATAACACGGTTTCTTTTGATTATTACCTAGATACAGTTCGTACATTAAAACAAGCCTATCCACAGGTTACAATTAAGGCTTACACCGCAGCAGAGATTGTATTCTTTAGCCAATTGTCTGGTCTAAGTGTCGAAGAGGTTCTTAAGGAATTAATGAAAGCAGGACTTGAGAGCTTAACAGGTGGCGGGGCAGAGATTCTTACAGAGGAATACCGACAGAAAATGAGCCCAGAGAAGGCTAGTACAGAAGAATACCTGAATGTGCACCGTACTGCGCATGCACTTGGGTTAAAAACTCACTGCACGATGCTATACGGCTCCATCGAAACCTATGAAGAACGATTAATTCATATGGACCGTTTACGCCAAGTACAAGATGATACGAATGGTTTCTTGGTTTTCATTCCATTAGCCATGCAGCCAAAAACGATCAGTGCTGGAATTAAGCGTAGAACTTCAGCCTTCGATGACCTAAAAACGATTGCGATTAGTCGACTTATGCTTGATAATTTCCCTCATATTAAAGCCTACTGGATTAATATTGGTACACAGTTAACCCAAATGGCTATAACCTTCGGTTCATCTGATGTTCATGGAACATTAGTTGAGGAACGCATTAGCCATGCCGTTGGAGCATTGACACAGTCTGCTATAACTCGTGATGACCTCATTTGGTTAATTAAAGGTGCTGGAAAGAACCCCATTGAAAGAGATACTTTCTATAACACCGTTAAAGAATACTAGTATGGATTATATGGCCCTAATAACAAGCCCTTTGTTATTAGGGTTTTTCCTTATCTATTAAGAAAAGGACTAAATCCAATAAAGAAATTTAGTCCTTTTTATTAAAAGTCCAATTTTTTCCATTCCTCTACTTCTTCCATTTTCCTCTTGATTCCCGCTTTAGCTTTAGCTAGTAAATCCTCTGGTGTTTCGGCAAGTATGACTTCTCCACCAATTAAGGCAAATGGATATAAAAAGCATTCTCCACAATTGCCTAAACAGCCATAGTCCACTATTTCAATATCAAGCTCTGTATCAAGCAGTAGCTGGTCCTTTACCCAATCCGTTCCAAGAGATAAATTACTTTGACAAAACTCAACTACAACAGACATCAAATCACCTTATTCCTTACGAATGAGACCTAACTCATTTAATTTATGATAAATATCTTTTAAATGAGGAGTTCCTTCAGAAACGATTATTTCATCAATTACAATGACAGGATACCATAAATCTTCGTCTAATACGCGCTGCGCAAAATTTTTCTCATCCATTGTTTGTGGTTGATAAATATCAACATATTCAATCGTAAACCCATCATATATACGGTCTAAGGCTGCTTCTAACCAACTAGCTGTTTCTTTGGAAGATGGAGCATTCACACAGCTTGCACATCTTTGCTCTGTTCCATACACTTTAATGTTAATCATTCTACGCACCACCAATAAAGTGATTTAACATTATCTTATCACGACTATAAACATTTAAACCCTATGCCTATTCAAATGTGCTCAATCTAATGGAATTCTTCTTAAAAGGATACTATAATAAATAGAGAAAAGGAGGTTTTATTAAATGGAAAATGAATTATTTGAACAAGTAGAAGAAGTCCTAAATAAATTACGCCCATTCTTACAACGAGATGGTGGCGATTGTGAACTAGTAGATGTTGATGAAGGTATTGTTAAGTTACGTCTAATGGGCGCATGTGGTAGTTGCCCAAGCTCTACGATCACTTTAAAAGCCGGTATTGAACGTGCCATTATGGAAGAAATTCCAGAGATTTCAGAAGTCCAGCAAGTATTCTAAGCAGCCTGTTTGGGCCTTAGTGTCCCTAACTTTTTGGAACAAATTCACATCCTTTATAAGATAAAAAATCCCCATTTTCGGGGATTTTTTATCTTAATTTGGAATTTCTGTAAATGTAAAGAAACTCTTGAACCGAGGTAAACACCTGATCCTGAACATAGGGGCTAAACTTGGGCCCTTCAGTCTTAACATCTATAGGAAATAATGCACAGTCATTTGTTTCAAATCCAGCCGGCCTCTCCCCCCAATTACACACTTGAGCTAGAAAGATCGCCTTCTGAAAGAGAACCTGCCCACCTGAACACACCTGATATTCACCGATTTGTACAGGACCCTGAATGTCAGCACCTGTTTCTTCCCAAGTTTCCCGAATCGCTGCCTCAGCTGGTGTTTCGTCTCCTTCCAACTTACCACCTGGTAATTCCCACCCTCGAATCTTATGGCAGGTAAAAAGAAGCTTTCCTTGATAAATGGGGACTACAAGCACGTGCCTTGGCTGGTGTGAGAATAATTCTGGGCAAAATGTGAGATAGATATCTTGACCTATGTAATCTTTAAAAACCTTTTGTTTTTCCATGGATTGCAATCCCTTCGACCTTATCCATCCATTCCTTCAGATGTGCTACGGCAAAGGTCGGACGAATCCCCTCACGTTCCACATCCTCAGCCTTTGTGATTCCTGTATAAACTAGCAATGTATCAACGTTTGCCGAAACACCAGCAAGGATATCGGTATGTAAATTATCCCCAACGAGAAGAACATCATCTGGTTGCATATTTAATTTTTTCAGGGCAAGTTCAACAAAAAGGGCTTGTGGCTTCCCAATAAACTGCGGCTCCGTTCCACTAGCCACCGCAATCGCTGCAGTAATGGCACCATTGCCAGGAACAAGTCCACGTTCAGTTGGGACTGCACGATCACTATTTGTGGATAAGAATCGTGCTCCTTTTTGTATGGCAAGAGATGCGTTCACCATTTTTTCATAGGTAATTTGACGATCAATCCCCACTACAACATAATCAGGACACTCCTCTGAGAGCATACAATCCTTTTCCTTCAGTGCCTCGATCAGCCCTTCTTCACCAATTATGTAGACCTTTTTCCCTTGCGCTTCTGTTGTGATAAATTCAGCGGTAGCCATTCCTGTTGTAAAGACATTACTTGGGGTACAAGAAATCCCCATATCCGAAAGCTTCTTTGCCAGCTGCACTTGTGTTAAAGAGGAATTATTCGTAAGAAAAAGGAATGGAATATCCTTGCTTCTCAGCCATTTAATAAATCCGGGAGCCTCATCAATTACTTGACCCCCACGATACATAGTTCCATCCAAATCAATAAGATAAGCTTTATAGTCACGATCATGCATTCTCTCTCACCTCTTAAAAAAAACAACCTTACACCGAAGGTTGCTTACCGTTTATCATTATTCTTAATCACGTACACACACTTTTCTTCGCCCTTAGAAATACAGTCCCTTTGCTCAACATCTGTCTTTAATACCTTCTTAAATAAAGACAGCTCACAATCGCAAGCATGGGAGAATTCCTTCGCTACCTGTGAAATAGGGCAATTATATTCCTTAAAGATAATATCCCCTGTTTGTGGGTCTTTATCAATTTCTACCATATAACCACGACTATTCTGAAGTCGAGCAAGTTCTTCCACCTTTTCCTCTAGAGTATCTCCTTTAACCTCTTTCCGGTAAAGATTAGACATTCTCTCTTCTCTTCGTTGGAAAAGAGATTTAATGGTTTCTTCTCCACCGTGAGCATGGATATCTTGCAAAACGTCAAGAGCAAAATCAGAATAATGTTGTGGAAATAATTCCTCAGCAGATTCTGTAAGCGAGTATACACTTGTTGGTCTCCCCATTGATTGTCGAACCATACGGGAATTAATCAAATTATCACGCTCTAATGTATTTAGATGCCGTCGAACGGCCATTTCAGTAATTTTCAATTGGGTTGCCATTTCACTAACCGTTAGAGATCCGTGAACCTTCAACATATTAACAATTTCGCTTCGCGTGGAAGAGTTTCGCGTATTCGCCACCAAGCTCACCGCCTTTCTCCTTCCTAT
>DATFAS010000183.1:0-2835 GCA_035254305.1 Bacillota bacterium | reverse complement strand
AAAAGTTTGATTTTAATTTGGTACAACTCTTACGATTTGTCGATAAGTTCTTCAAAAAAGTTTTCTAATTCGGGTGCATCATCAAGAAATACATATTGGGGACCAATTGGTCCACTTTTTGATACATATATTTTCTTATCATTGCGCATATAATTAATACTTATTGTCCCATTTGGATTCTGTAATTTAATTATAACTTGGGCATCAGATTTAGGAACCTTTGCCTCTGAAACCCTTTCAGGAGGGTATTCATTAAACCATTGCACTACTTTAAAATCTTCTTCGTTTGTCGATTTTTTAATCTCCCTTTCTTTTACCCATAGATGAATGGAATTAATCTGACTAATTTCAATCGGTTTATGGATGAATAAACTTCCCATAAAGGCTTTATCTTGTTTGTATTGTTGCCACAATAGAAATCCCGAAATAAGGATAATAATTGCAACAACTCCCATCATTATTTTTTTCATTTAAAAATAACCCCATTTTATAAAAATTAGCTTTTTGATAACTCTAGTTTAGCATCCTGAACAAGTTGAATGGTAATAAAAGAATATGAATGATCATTAATTTTGCAATGTGTCTGGTATCAAGACGAATTTGTTCGGATGTATGTCCATATTCCGTACGAAATAAATAAAAATTCACGATGAATTTATGTAAATATAATGCTATTCAGACTGGCACGATATTTGCTGAGATTAGAATGAGGTTGAAATCTATAGAATAAAAAGGAGATAGCAATTATGGTCAGAATAGTAGGAATAGTAGGCGCTGGAATAATGGGAAGCGGAATTGCACAGGTAGCGGCAGAGGCGGGTTATGAGGTTATCCTACGTGATATTGAAGAAGAGTTTGTACAAAAAGGGGTAACTTCAATTCGTAAGAATCTTAATCGTGCTGTGCAAAAAGGAAAACTCGAAGAAGGAATGGTGGAGGAAATTGCTTCTCGCATTAAAGGGACGACCCATCTCTCTGATCTAGCGCATGCGGATGTGATCATTGAGGCGATTATTGAGAAAATGGAGCCGAAAAAAGAACTGTTCAAACAGCTCGATGGGATAAGCAAATCGTCAACAATTTTGGCATCCAATACATCGGGGTTAAGCGTCACAGAGCTTTCTTCCGTAACCAAGAAGCCGGATCGAGTAGTCGGCTTGCACTTCTTTAACCCGGTTCCGGTCATGAAATTGGTAGAGATCATTAAAGGCCAGGAAACATCCGAAGAAACATTTAAGACGGTTAAAGGCATGATGGAAACCTTCGGGAAAGTTACTATTGCAGTAGAAGATGCGCCGTTATTTGCAGTGAATCGAATTTTGGTACCCATGATCAATGAGGCAATTTTTGTTCTTGCGGAAGGTACAGCAAGTGCGGAAGACATTGATAAAGGTATGGTCCTTGGTGCGAATCATCCGATTGGTCCATTGGCATTAGCTGATCTCATTGGGCTAGATACCCTTCTGCTAGTTATTGAAACGTTATACACAGAGACGGGCGATTCAAAATATCGGCCAGCTCCACTCTTGAAGAAGCTCGTTCGAGCTGGACATAATGGTAGAAAAATTGGTAGAGGTTTTTACACATACTAAGTAAAGAGGAGGAATAATCGATGATGCTCCTTTCAGATGTATTACAGCAGCATGCTATGGATCAGTCAGATCGAATCGTTACCATTTTTCAAGGACGTGAAACTAGATATTCCCATATGCAGAGGAACAGCCGTAAACTTGGCGGCTATTTTCATAGACAAGGGCTTCTTCAGGGAGATGTTGTTGCCCTGCTACTGCCTAACTCAGACTGGTTTGTGACATGCTATTTCGCTTGCCAAATGGCTGGTTTGGTTGTGCTTCCGATTAATACTCGTCTTGCACCGAGAGAAATTGAATATATTCTGAATCATTCGGAAGCAAGGATGCTTGTTTACGATAAGGATTTATCAGGGATCATAGAACAAGTTATCCCTCAAGTACCGAACTTACAGCATTTCGTTCATGTTGGAGAAACTGGAGGAGGATTAGAAATAAATGAGGCCATTGAGTTAGGAGGAGAAATTCCAAAAATTCAACAGCAAATAGATGATACCGCTGTCATTTTTTATACCTCAGGCACAACAGGAAAACCAAAAGGGGTTATGCTGTCCCATCGCAATTGCCTTGCTATAGCTTCCATGTGGAACGAGGCACTTGGCATACAGAAGGAAGACCGAGTTATGATTGTAACTCCACTGTTCCATTGCGCGGCATCTCACTGTTTCATGCTTCCAACGATTTACGGGGGAGGGACGCTTGTTATAGAGTCAGGCTTTCACCCCATAGAAACCGTTGAGTCGCTTGAAAAGAATGAGGTATCCATTTTCTTTGGTGTTCCGGCTATGTATATGATTTTATTAAATTTACGAGAAATTGAAAGCACGAATGCCTCGAAGCTTCGGAAGTTAATGTATGGTGCATCACCGATGCCATATGAGTTAATTAAAAGAATTAAACAGTTGTTCCCGCATGCTGAGTTACAGAACCTTTATGGCCAGACAGAAAATTCACCGGGAACATCCACTTTAGCCGATGACTATGCATTAAGTAAAGTGGGATCAGTAGGGAAACCGTTGCCACGTTGTGAGGTGCAAATTGTCGACGATGAGGGGAATGAGGTGCCAGTCGGACAGGTTGGGGAAATTGCTATTAAAGGGGATCATGTGATGAAGGGGTATCTTAAAAATCCGGAGGAAACTGCTCTTGCGATCCAAAATGGTTGGTTGTTAAGTGGAGATTTAGGTAGGTTCGATGAAGAAGGATTCCTATATATCGTCGATCGCAAGAAAGATATGATCATCCG
>DATFAS010000182.1:0-6070 GCA_035254305.1 Bacillota bacterium | reverse complement strand
ATATGGTGAACGTTGGAGAACATGGGAGAGGATTATATCTCATTTATCACTTCATGGATAAGGTTTGGGTTCATGAAGAGGAACAATCTTTCCAATTTCATATGAAAAAATATTTAATGGATACGGAAAGGAGGGGAGGATTATGACGGAAGGAAATCGTACACCTTATGAAGTCCTAGGCTGGGTAGAGGATGTAACGATAAAAAATATTGATTTATTTCGTCATTCGTTAAGTCAGTTGATCGAATCTGAACCATCTATTTTGATTCTAGATCTAGAGAAGGTAAACTATTTAAATAGCTCTGCACTAGGAATGATTGCTCAAACCGCCATCGAGGCGCGGAAGAGAAATAAGAAGTTTATCATTTGTAATCTTGAGGAGACCGTTGAGGAGATTTTTCGGGTAGTTAAATTTGAGAAGTTTATTTCATTCTTTAAGACGAAGGCAGAAGCGGTCGACTATGGAACTAGATAATAGTTATCTTAAACTATCAAAGGAGATTTTCGCCAATATACTAGAGGGTTTCATGATCACAGATAACCATCATAGAATCTTAGATGTGAATGCCTCATTTACCCGTATTACCGGATTCTCTCGGGAAGAGGTAATTGGTGAAAATCCTAGAATTCTAAAATCAGGTCAACATGGTCCAGAGTTTTATAAAAATATCCTTCGATCCATTGGTGAGGATGGAAAATGGGTAGGGGAGATTTGGAACTGTAAAAAAAACGGTGAATTTTATTTGCAGTGGCAATCGATTGTCTCTATTAAGGATGAACAAAGTGGTAAGAAATATTTTGTTTCTGTCTTTACGGATATAACAGAGCAGAAAAAATATGAACATCAATTGGTGAAGGATCTTCAATTAGCGAAGACCCTGCAAGAAAGCTTAGCACCACAAGCTATCCTTGAGGATAAAATCTCTATCTCAGCATTTTATTGGCCTTCAAGAGATATCGGTGGAGATATGTATGCCTGGTTTCCCATCGACCAAAATCGCTATGGAGTAATCCTTGTTGATGTGATGGGGAGTGGGGTATCGGCCTCGTTAATCAGTATGTCTCTACGAGCTCTTCTGAGGGGAATTATTACAAGGCTTGTTGAACCTATTGCTGTCATGACAGAATTAAACATCCAGATGCGGCGAATGTTTAGTTCTTCTAGCCCAATTCTCTATTATTGCACAGCCATCTATTTATTGGTGGATACCTCTCAAGGAAGGATAGAATATGTAAACGCAGGTCACCCTGCTGGAATCTTCTTGAATGGTAACGAAGAAGTGCACTTACTCGAACAGGGAATGGTTCCAGTTGGGTTGATGTCAGATCCAGAGATTGAGAAAGAAGTCCAATTCTATGAGCAAGCAGGAAGAATGATTCTTTACACGGACGGATGGGTAGATAGTGCAGGTTCAACCTTCAAAGTCCATCATGAAAGGATTGCACAGGTTCTTCGTGAGAACAATCATTTATCCCATGAAACTTTTGTAGAATTCCTACAGAAGAATGTGGTGAACCGGCCAACGATCGACGATATTTCTGTTGTAGCCCTCACATTAAAGCTTTGAATCAGAAAACCGGACCATATAGGATCCGGTTTATTCTATTAGTCATGGATGACCTCCCAGTTATGGTTCACTGTTGCTTCGATTTCCCCGCGTTCTAGAATATAGTTAGCAATCAATTCTGAAACATCGGTGGGAATATCTGCAACGACATGCTTATCTCTAAACATGAAGAAGTTTCCTCCACCACCTGCTCGGTAATTATTCATCACGACATCATATTCTTTGGTCATGTCAAGAGGTTGCCCCTTATAGGACAAATGGACAATTCTTTCTCCAACGGGGTTAGAAATATTGATTTTATATTCAATTCCTTCCCACATGTCATAGTTATAATGCTGTGGTTTTGGATTTTGATACTTGGAGCTTACTTTAATTTCTGTCCCATCATACTGTTCAAAATAGGAGGCTGATTGCTCAAGGGCATCTTTAATATCCTGACCTGTCACTCGAAGAACGCGGAGAGTATTAGGATAGATATAATTAGATACCACATCCCGCATGGTTACATCGGAGTTCAACCCAGGAGAACGATTATCAAAAAGAGCCGTGTTGGATATATCTACTTTGGCATTTTCCATCTGAACTTTATTGAAAAACTCAATAAGAGCATTATCCCTAAGACGGATATCCATTGGGTTATGGACAAGCATATCCCCTTTGATTTTACCAATCGGCTGATCTAACCATTGCTGTGTGTGATCCTCATAGGATTTAACCATTTGTAAGATTTCTGGATCTGCTGCAATATCCTTAACTGCTAATAAAGAGGATGATTTATCTGTTATGGTCCATTTCCCTGATTTCTTCACCAGTGAAATTTGAACCTTTCCCAAATAGGTTCCCCCGCTTCCAGGTTGAACAATTGTGATACCGTTAATCGATTTCTCAGAAATGGCACGGTGTTGATGACCGGTTAGGAATACATCTATATCAGGAACTTCCATACAGATTCGATAACCTTGATTTTCCCCCGTTTGCTGTTCGGTTTCTTCACCATTATCGATATCACATTCGAAGCCCCCATGATAAGAAAGAACGATAACATCTGGTTGTTCTTTTTCCTTGACTATTGACACCCACCTTTTGGCAGTATCTACCGCATCCATAAATTGAAGATGTTCAATATGATGGGGATTTTCCCAATTTGGAATATACTGAGTGGTTAAGCCGATGATGGCTACTTTAAGATCATTAAATGTTTTTAGAGTATAGGGCTTCCCATAATAAGGTTCTTGTGTTTGTTTATCTACAATATTGGCGGATATCCAGGGGAAGTCAGATTCTCGAATGGCCTTGTTTAGTACATCCGGACCATAATTGAACTCGTGGTTACCAAAAACAGTCGCATCACAACCAAGATGATTCAAGATCGTAACCATAGGATCGTTCGGTTTATTCTGAATCCGTGCATGGTAATAGCTAAGTGGAGAGCCTTGAATGAGATCCCCATTATCAATATAGAGTACGTGAGGGTTGTTTCTGCGTTCTTGTTTAATTAAGGTAGAGATTTTAGCCAAACCAAGTTCGCTAGGATGATTATTTGCGTAATGGATAGGAAAAATATTGCCGTGAAGATCACTGGTTTCTAAAATAGTTAAGACGAATTGTTCTGTATCCACCGTTTTCATCCTTTCAAGTCCATTTATTCTCCTAATATAGCATAGTTGTGTCCATTCATTGGGTGGTTTTTATGTATCTTTAAGGATAGGTTAAACAATTCCTTGGGAAATTTCCATTGTGAAAGAGTTACAACACAAAAAAACCATGTTTAGTTTGGCACTAAACATGGTAAAGGGGTCTATCCTACTTTCTTAACAATGTCTGCATGTTTCTTAGTAGATGATTTAAAGTTTAGGAATGGATAGAATATAATACCTGAGATAAGTAATACAACACCTAAGGTAAAGGTTTTCAAATCAGATGTTCCGGCTTTAATTACCCATAGGGAGTAAATAGTTGCTAGAAGTGAGATGATGCCGTCTATAACACGGCTTTTCGTTTGGCCAAGATAGGTATCTCCTGTCACGACCAATTTTAACTGATAAATAGAGGAGATAATATATGGAACAAGATAAGATAATGTCGCAATAAAAATGACAAAATCAAATGCATGAGAGATTGACTGTGAAATGGTGGAGAAAATAAACAATTGGGACATCACATTAGTAATGAAAAGGGATATTTTAGGCGCGCCAATTTTATTTTCCTTCAAGAATATAGCTGGGAAGATTCCTTGCTTGGCTGATTGATAAGGAACTTCTGAACTAAGCATAATCCAACCAACTGAGGTTCCTAGTAGACAAATAAGCCCAAGTCCAGCCATAATAAAGCTGCCTGCACTGCCAAGAACTACAGATAGAGAGTCAACCAATGGCTTTTCAGCATGGATAAGTTGATCCTGTGTAAGGGTTCCCATAACAAGAATGGTTATACCCATATAAATTAGTAGAGCAATGAAAAGTCCGAGAATAGTAGCTGCTTTAACATCTTGTTGTCGTTTTGCTCTAGAAGAAAAGACTACAGCAGATTCAACTCCTACGAAAGCCCATAAAGTAGCAATGGCGGCATGGTTGATCTGTCCGAGGAGTCCAGTATGGATTTCACCATCCCCGATCTTTTCTTGAATAAGAGGAAACATATGGCTTGCTTCAAAAGCAGTTAAACTAACAATAATAAAGAATACAAAGCCAATCACTTTAGCCGTCGTAGCAATCAAGTTAATTTTGCCAGCATTCTCTACACCACGAAGGATAAGGAAATGAATTCCCCATAGTAGAGCACTGCAGGCTAAGAAGGTAATGAGATTCCCTACTTTAATATCCATCGAACCAATTTGAAATAAGCTGGCTTTATTATTCATAATAGGGAAGAAGGTTGACAGATAACTTGCGAATGTTGTGATGATCGCAACATTACCTGCCCAGTTAGCGACCCAGTATCCCCAAGAAACAAAATAACCGGAAAGAATAGAACGTTTGGTTCCCTCTTTAAATAGAGCCATAGCGTACATTTGGGGTCCACCTGTGATCGATGGTTTCCGAAGGGTAAGATTTCCAAATACTAAAGAGGTCATAAGTACTCCAGCACCGGTGAGAATCCAAGCAAGTAATACACCACCAGGGCTAGCAACCTCGGCTAAAGAACGTGGAAGCATGAAAATGCCGGAGCCTACCATGTTTCCAACTACAAGGGCAGTGAGGACCCAAAGCCCTAATTTTTGATTACCCATAAAGAAGTTCCTCCTGTTAGATGACTGATTAGAAGATTAATAAATAAAGAAGGCAAAAAAAAACACCAATCTTTTAATGATAGATGTTATTTTTAATCTTGCAAATGACTAGTTTTATAAAGATTATTGCCTTGTCTTTTATTCTTATAACGCAGTAAAGTATATCTAATATTTATTTGTGCATCAAGTATTTTCTTTGATTTTGGGAGTGGATAAAAGTGGAGCAGGAAGATCATCAATATATGCTAGCAGCCTTAAATGAGGCCCGGAAAGCGGAAGAGATTGGGGAGGTTCCGATTGGAGCTGTCATCGTAAAGGATGGGAAGATTATTGGACGGGGATATAATATGCGAGAAACAAGTAAAGATCCTACTGCGCATGCTGAATTGCTTGCCATTAAAGAAGCAAGTCAGACACTAGGAGGTTGGAGGCTGACGGGTAGTACTTTATATGTGACATTAGAGCCGTGCCCCATGTGTGCAGGGGCGCTTGTTCAGGCACGTGTTGATCGTGTAGTGTATGGCGTCTGCGACCCAAAAGCAGGATGTGCGGGAACATTAATGAATCTATTAAAGGAAGAACGATTTAACCATCAAGTTATTGTAGAATCTGGGATCCTAGCAGAGGATTGCTCGACCATTCTGAAGTTATTCTTCAGGAAACTTCGAGAGAGGAAAAGGGAAAAGAAGATATCCATAACTCTGAACCAGACGGGGATCAGTTAGCCCAAGTGGGAATTTCAAATTATAAATGTATTTACTAACGCTTGTAATTCTTCAGCCATTCTTGCTAATTCACTAGCCGTTGCAGTGATTTCCTCAAGTGAGGCAAGTTGCTCTTGTGTAGAGGCTGATATATCATGTGTTTTTGCTGTGCTTTCTTTGTTAACCTCCTCAACTATGTGCATAGCTTTATTAACATGAACCCCTATGGAAGCGAGTTTTTCTGTAGAAGAAGAAATTCCCTCCATTTTTTCAGCTATTTTTGTAATTGAATCTTGAATCTTTTCGAAGGAATTCCCAGTTTCGGAGACTAATTCAACACCCTTGTTGATCTCAATCGTATTTTGTGTCATAGCATTCATTGCATGAGTTGTCTTTGTTTTGAGTTCTTCAATAATACCAGCGATTTCTTTTGTTGAATGAGTGGTTTGTTCTGCTAGCTTGCGAACCTCATTAGCAACTACAGCAAAACCTTTACCAGCTTCACCAGCACGAGCAGATTCAATAGTTGCATTTAGAGCAAGGAGATTTGTCTGATTTGCAATGCCATT
>DATFAS010000181.1:0-9074 GCA_035254305.1 Bacillota bacterium | reverse complement strand
AATCTATAGATAGAAAAACCTAAAAAAAAGACTCCGTCTTCAGGAGTCTTATAGCTCTCAACGCTAAACGTAGATATATGATATTTAGCATTTTTCATTATAAACTTTTGTGAGAGACAAGTCATCCTAAAGTAAATTCCAAATGACAATAAAAATACCAATAAATACCTAAGGAAAACTTTAGTTAGACCATGGTATAATTAATTTAGTTAATCCTTCCTTGTTCGGTTTTTGGTGGTTGAGTTTCCTTCATGCTCCACTTTTGGGGCATATTTTTTTATTCTCCAAAATGATTGATTGTTGTGAGAAAAGTCACTTAAACCCTTCTTTATTTTCGGTACGATAACTGTGGAGAGAAACCACATACATATGAAAGAACAGGGAAGAACCTTCCTGTTCTTTTTTTTATAAGAACCCTTCATCCTTCGCTGGTGAAGGTTTTTTTAAACTTTGGATAGGAAAAATATTCATATTCAGGTAATGAAATGAATATTTCTAACTTTGTTCGTAAAAAATTTTAATAATCAACCCCGTTATGGAGTGAAAATATGCGAACGGTAAAATGCTTTACCGCAGATAATGAATTTGTGCTCACTGATCAGATGAATATGTATGCAAAAGGAAATGAATTACAGGTCGTTTCTCTTCAGACGCATGTTATTGAGAAAGATGGAAGGCTTACATTTAGTGCATTTGTACTATATGAATTGCTCCCAGAGGAAGAGTCTTAAGTGGTCACTAAAAGAGCATCATTCTCTTTAAAAAGCTTTCTTTGGAGGGCAAGCATGTTTGCAAAAAAAATGAAAAATAGGATTAAAGGAACGATTGTTATTGATCCTAAAACAAAAGATTTGTTAAAAAGGATCAGGCCAGGGCAAATCGCCATAATCCATCACGAAGATATTGATGAAATGGCTGCACGTGATCTCGTAACCGCAAAAGTAAAGGCAGTCATCAACACCGCACCATCGATTACGGGAAGCTATATGAGTATAGGGGCAAATATTCTTCTTCATTACCACATTCCTCTCTATGATTGTAAGAATAAGGAACTCATGACTATTTTAAAAGACAATCAAATCGTTGAAATTAAGGATCAATCGGTTATCCTTATGAATCAGTCCTGTTTCCCCCTAAAGGCCGTTTCCAAACAAGAAATTGAGGAAAAATGGCAATATGCCAAAAAGAATATGGGAAAGCATTTATCCCATTTTATCGAAAACACTTTAACTTACGCGCAAAAGGAAAAGGATGATTATCTTACTCCACTTCCTACCCTTCCTATTGTCACTAAACTATATCGCAACCATGTCCTTCTTGTTGTCAGAGGAAAACATTATCGAGAGGACCTACGAGCTGTTCGTTCTTATATTCATGATTTTCATCCGGTCCTCATTGGTGTAGATGGTGGAGCCGACGCATTATTAGAGGAAGGCTTTACCCCGCATATGATTATCGGTGATATGGATAGTGTGACAGACCAAGCATTAAGGAGTGGAGCTGAAATTATTGTTCATGCCTACCCAGGTGGACATGCTCCTGCTAAGCAGCGTATGGAGGAGTTAGGGGTTTCGTACTTTACCCTTCCTGCCACTGGAACGAGTGAGGATATTGCTATGCTGTATGCCTATGAACAGGGAGCAGAATGGATTGTAACACTTGGTGCCCATTCTAACATGATTGATTTTCTGGAAAAAGGAAGAAAAGGTATGTCAAGCACTGTACTCGTTAGGATGAAGGTGGGAACTAAGCTGATCGATGCGAAGGGTGTGAGTATGCTTTATCAAAAGAGATTGAAATGGGGAAATCTCTTCCTTATTGGTTCTGCTGCTGCGGTTCCAGTTGTTGCAGCTGGGATCATTAGTCCAGCTGTTAGGGAGTTTGTGCATCTACTTTGGTTACAAATCAAATTCTTCTAGATGTAGGTGAAAAGGATTGGTCACCCTTCGATATCATTTTTTAACGATTGCTGCGATTTTCCTTTCCCTTGGCTTAGGGATCATTCTCGGTGGTGGTATTGGTCAAAACTGGTTAAATGAAAAACAGCAGGCCATACTCAGTAACTTAGAAAAGAAATATGATGAGGCCATGCAAAACAATGAACAGCTCCAACAACAGCTTCATTCTTTAAGCTTACAGCTTCAGGACACAAATAAGGATAACAGTCGCCTCGTCAATAGCGAACATTTTGTCGATCTTCAAGGGAAAAGGGTAGGGATATGGCAGCAGACCCCGTTAAAAACAGAACAATTAAGGCAGTTTCTCACCTCTGTTGGCTTGGAAATTATAGAATTGGGTGAGGAAGCACCCGTTGAAGCTATTTATTTTCCTGTTATTTTTATCGGGGAGGCTTTATCAGGCTGGTCGAATCAATTAGAGCAGAAGTATTGGATCCATACCAATTCACTTTCAGCCTCACCTTTAGAGAAATGGGAGCTTCTACGAAGTATCCAGATGTTGTATAAGGAGAACAATCATGAGTATTAGTGTCATTGTACCTGCTTATAATGAAGCAGAACTTCTGCCAATCACCATTCAGAGCTTACGATCCATACCCGAATTATCAGAGATCATTGTTGTTGATGATGGAAGTAGAGATAACACGACTAAGGTTGCTCGAAGGTATGCTGATCAAGTGGTAACAAGTACCCAAAATAGGGGAAAGGGGGCAGCTCTTCAACAAGGGATTAAGGTTGCCTCTGGGGATATTTTCCTCTTTATTGATAGTGATTTGGGTAAATCTGCTGTTCTCTCACGTTATTTACTAAGACCAATACTTAGGGGACAAGCGGATATGAGTATTGCGATCTTTCCCCCGCCAGCTAAGGCGGGGTTTGGGCTGGTGAAAGGGCTGGCTCGGTGGGGGATTCGTTCTCTAACAGGCTATGAAATGAATGCTCCTTTATCCGGGCAAAGGGCTTTAACAAGAGAGGCAGCTGCCCATATTCGGACATGGGATGGCAGATTTGGAATCGAAGTTGGGATGACGATTGATTTACTCAGAGAGGGGCTTACGATTATCGAAGTGCCCATTCCTTTCAAACATAGAGAGACAGGGAGAAATTTAGCTGGCTTCTGGCATCGGGGGAAACAATGTTTAGATGTGGGGAGGATGCTTAGGCAAAAGTGGTAGTATTTTCACTAATTGAAGCGGCTTTCTTAAGTTGCATTTTGATATCGTTACTTATGCTTAGTTACCCTGGACTTTTGAAATTTCTTCTTGATCACAGAATGTGTCGTGCCAATTATCAGGGGCATCAAATTCCAGTTTCTACAGGTATTCTGTTCCCAATCATACATTTGGGCTTATTGCCGCTTATGATGGGCGAAAGGTTCATCAAGCTGTTTGGTTTGCAAAGTGTTGCACTTCTGATCGTTGCTTATGTGGGTTTTAAGGATGATCAGGCCGGAGGGTGGGAGGCTAAAGGATTGAAGGGGCATTTCCTCTATGCCATCCGGGAAAGAAGAATAAGCACCGGACTCTGGAAGGCCATTGTAGTGGGGGGGGTAGCAGTTGTTTTTAGTGCAATCTATTCGACCTCATGGCTATTGTTTATGCTAGATTTTTTGTTGATTAGTCTATCTGCTAATTTCATTAATCTGTTGGATTTACGACCAGGAAGGGCAATGAAGGGCTTTTTAATTTTGTTTCTTCCTTTTCTTTTTCTTGCAGCAGGGAAGGTACCGTATATTCTATGGTTATCCGTTGTCATCCCCGCAAGCTTTCTATTTTATCAGGATGTATTGGGTAAGGTGATGCTTGGCGATGCCGGTTCTAACTGTTTAGGGATGGTACTAGGGTTCTGGATTATGCTCTATGCCCCGCTTTCCTTTCGGGTTTTCATTGTTATCTTGTTGATTGGGATTCATTATTATGCTGAAAAAAAATCTTTAACCATTTTTATTCAGGAAGTGAAATTTCTGCAGTGGTTAGATATGTTAGGTCGTTATGAGAAAAACCCGAGGAAAGAGACGTAGCCTTTTTTTCCTCGGGTTTATTGGCGTAAGCCAAGTTTCACCTTGCTCTTCACCTTTTATTTTGTTTTTTCTTCTTATCCTTGTAGACAAAAAAACCACCAATAAACGCAACACCACAAATAAACAAGGTGAACCCGATTAGAAATTTTAATAGATGAAAAGGTTCTGTTGTACCGAAGTTATCAAAGATTACATCTCTCATGATTGACCAACCGTAGGCTGAAAATACTCCAGGTATCGCAATGAGCAAGACTGCAATGAGGCGCCCAGCTAAGATCATGAATTCCCCCGCCTTCTAACATTTCAAGTAACTCCTCATTAGGATAATGAATTTTTCTTTACTTGTCCACTCTTGGAATTTTGTCTAATTGAGAGTATGATAAAAGGAGAGTATTCAATATTTTTCCAAAGGAATGAGTAGTGATGGGCAAAAAATCCTTGCAGTGTTTCTGTAAATCAATTATGAAAGCGTTTTAATAACGTGAGGTTATGAGGGTATATTCTTTGCATAAGAATGTTATTACATTGTATTCAATCATGTTTTCTCTTTCAATTTAGTGCTAGCTAAACGAGAGTACAATGGGAAATAGAAATTTTGTTTATGGAAAATGTATACTAGAAGAAATCCCTGTAGAAAAGGATTGAAGAATGTAGGAAGAGGGGCGTGAGAAAATTGCCATCCGCAAACGAATTTGATCTTGTTGTATTAGGTGGAGGGACCGGGGGCTATGTCGCTGCCATCCGAGCAAGCCAACTTGGCTTGAAAGTCGCCATCGTAGAAAAGGAGAAATTAGGCGGTACGTGTTTGCATAGAGGTTGCATTCCAAGTAAAGCATTGCTCCGTTCTGCTGAGGTCTTTCATACACTTAAACAATGTGAGGAATATGGGGTAGAGGCTTCTAATGTATCGATAAATTTTTCCAAGATGCAATTAAGAAAACAAAAAATAATCGATCAATTATATAAAGGTGTTCAGCATTTAATGAAAAAAGGAAATATAACGGTTTTCCAGGGTGTGGGGAGGATTATGGGACCTTCTATTTTCTCTCCACAGGCTGGGGCGGTAGCGGTTAGTGGTGAGAATGGAGAATCTGAAATTTTAGTTCCTAAATATTTATTGATAGCCACTGGATCGAGGCCTCGCACTCTGCCTGGTATTGAAATAGATGGTAACTATGTAATGACAAGTGATGAGGCACTAGAGCTTAAAGAACTTCCTCAGTCGATTGTGATTGTTGGCGGGGGGGTAATTGGTATCGAATGGGCTTCCATGCTAAGTGATCTTGGTGTTCGAGTAGAGGTTCTTGAGTTTGCTGATCGTATTTTACCCGCAGAAGATCCGGATATAAGTAAGGAAATGACAAGATTATTGAAAAAACGAAAAGTCGGTTTACATACCGGAGCAAAAGTGCTGTCAGAAAGTTTACGAATAAATCAAAATGGGATCTGCATTCAAGCGGAAAGTAATGGAAATATAACTGAGTTTCAGGCTGATAAGCTTCTTCTATCTGTTGGTCGGATGGCTAACATCGAGAATATGGGATTAGAAAATACAGAAATCAAGATTATACGCGGAGTGATTCAAGTATCAGAGCAATATCAAACGGCTGAGTCACATATTTATGCCATTGGTGATGTAATTGGGGGACTTCAGCTTGCACATGTTGCTTCTCACGAAGGGATCACTGCGGTTGAACATATGGCTGGATTGAACCCACTACCTATTGATTATAACATGGTACCCAAGGTAACTTATGGTCGAACAGAGGTAGCTAGTGTGGGTTATACCGAGCCTGAGGCTAAGGAAAAAGGATTTAATCTAAAGACAGGAACCTTTCCGTTTAGAGCAATAGGCAAAGCATTGGTGTTTGGTGAGTATGATGGTTTTGTAAAGCTTGTTGTGGATAAGCATTCAGACGATCTTCTAGGTGTTCATATGATTGGGCCTCATGTATCAGACTTGATTTCAGAGGGTACTCTTGCTCGTGTACTTGATGCAACTCCTTGGGAAATGGGAAAAACCATTCATCCACACCCAACGCTTTCTGAAATCATGGGTGAAGTTGCCTTAGCGGTTCAGGGTCAAGGGATTCATTCTTAAATATCAACCGAATGATCCATGGGAACTTATGGATTGATGCATCTTAAAAAAGGAGGTACAACAATGGTAGAAAACAAACATCAAGCTCTTGGTTTAACGGATAAACAAGTGCTAGATATGTACTACTACATGGCCCTTGCACGGAAGGTAGATGAACGGATGTGGTTGCTTAATCGTGCAGGTAAGATTCCATTTGTTATTTCCTGCCAAGGGCAAGAGGGTGCACAGGTTGGTGCCGCATTTGCCTTTGATAAAACAAAGGATTGGTTGTGCCCTTACTACCGGGACATGGGCGTTGTGGCGACCTTTGGAATGACGGCCAGAGATTTAATGCTGTCGGCTTTTGCTAAGGCAGAGGATCCTAATAGTGGGGGAAGGCAGATGCCTGGGCATTTTGGTGGGAAAAAATATCGGATTCTTAGCGGTTCAAGTCCTGTAACGACACAGGTGCCGCATGCTGTCGGGATGGCATTAGCGGGGAAGATGGAAGGAAAAGACTCCGTTGTCTATGTATCCTTCGGAGATGGATCAAGTAATCAAGGAGATTTTCATGAAGGGGCGAATTTTGCTGGCGTGCATAAACTACCTGTTATCTTCTTCTGTGAAAATAACAAATATGCCATTTCTGTCCCATTATCGAAACAAGTAGCTTGTGGAAGTATTGCTGATCGAGCTATTGGATATGGTTTCCCGGGGATCAGTGTAGATGGGAATGATCCACTAGAAGTTTACCGAGTGGTTAAAGAGGCAATAGAACGAGCAAGAAAAGGTGCAGGACCGACATTAATAGAGGCAGTAACTTACCGTTTAGTACCTCATTCTAGTGATGACGATGATCGTTCCTATCGTTCAAGAGAAGAAGTAGAGCAAGCACGTAAAAAGGACTCCCTTGTTTTATTCTCTGCTTATTTAAAAGAAGTTGGGATATTAGATGAAGATTCAGAGAAGAGCCTATTCGAGCAAATCCAGGAGGAAGTGGATGAGGCTACCGAATATGCGGAGCATGCCCCTTACCCTACTCCAGAAAGTACACAAACTAAGGTATACGAAGAGAAAGAATCGTTATAAGGAGGACGAATACCATGCCAGTCATTTCATATATTGAGGCTGTCACGACAGCTCTAAAGGAAGAAATGCAACGTGATAAGCGGGTCTTTGTTCTTGGAGAGGATGTGGGGGTGCGAGGTGGTGTATTTCGTGCGACTGCAGGACTTTATGAGGAATTTGGGGAACAAAGAGTGATGGATACACCACTTGCAGAATCTGCGATTGTGGGCGTTGCGATTGGAGCTGCCGCCTATGGGATGCGCCCGATCGCAGAAATCCAATTTGCCGACTTCATCATGCCTGCTGTGAACCAAATCCTGAGTGAAGCAGCAAAAATGAGATATCGATCAAATGGGGATTGGAATTGTCCTATCGTAATTCGTGCTCCATATGGTGGAGGAGTTCATGGTGCATTGTATCATTCACAAAGTGTTGAAGCACTATTCTGCAGTACACCTGGGTTAAAAGTTGTGGCT
Organism: Bacillota bacterium; assembly: GCA_035254305.1. Classification (GTDB taxonomy): domain Bacteria; phylum Bacillota; class Bacilli; order Aneurinibacillales; family RAOX-1; genus DATFAS01. The sequence continues at coordinate 1,472 of DATFAS010000181.1, read as the reverse complement.
CCCTCTACCCCATACGATGTACTCGGATTACTTAAATCTGCGATACGGGATGAAGATCCAGTCCTTTTCTTTGAACACAAACGGTGTTACCGTTTGATTAAGGGGGAAGTTCCAAATAAAGAATATACGATTCCCATTGGTAAGGCTGATGTGAAACGTGTGGGGGATGATATTACCGTTATTTCTTATGGGATAACCCTTCATTTTGCCCTTCAAGCAGCTGAGAAATTAGCCCAGGATGGGTATAGTGCACATGTTCTTGATTTACGCACTTTATATCCTTTAGATAAAGAAGCAATCGTCGAAGCAGCAAGAAAGACCGGGAAAGTATTAATTATTCATGAAGATAACAAAACGGGAGGATTGGGAGCAGAGGTATCAGCCATCATTGCAGAAGAATGCCTCTTCGAACTAGATGCGCCCATCAAACGATTGGGTGGCCCAGATGTTCCTGCTATGCCTTATAGCCCACCGATGGAGAAATTCTTCATGCTAAATCCAGATAAGGTGTATGCGGCAATGAAGGAATTGGCTGAATTTTAATCCAACCAGGAGGATGCTATGGCTGAAAAAATTGTGATGCCCCAACTTGGTGAGAGTGTAACGGAAGGTACGATTTCTAAATGGTTAGTGAAAAAAGGTGATTTCGTAAAAAAATACGATCCCCTCTGTGAAGTTTCTACAGATAAGGTCAATGCAGAAGTTCCTGCTGCCTTCTCTGGAATGATCGGAGAGCTAGTTGTGGAGGAAGGTCAAACCGTTGGAGTCGGAACATTAATTTGCTATATCGAGACACAGGAGCAAAGGCCTTCTACTCAAATAGTCGAATCCCTGAAGTCAGAAGGAGCTTATACTCAGGAAGAGTTGCCACCATCCATATCTTCTGATAACAAGCATAGGTATTCACCTGCAGTGCTTAAATTATCTGGTGAGTATGGTGTCGATTTAAGCTTAATACAGGGTACAGGAGCTGGTGGGAGGGTTACTCGTAAGGATGTTTTAGCCTTTGCGAAGGAAGTGCAGGTGGGACATACGATCCAAGCTGCACAGGTTCCACCTATTCAGCAGCCTGCTAGAGAGATATCCATCCCAGAAGCCCATGTGGAACAGCAGAATTGGAGCCCTTCCTATCACCAAAGTATACAGGCTAGAAGTGACGATCAAATGATTCCTGCTTCCACCGTGCGCAAAACGATTGCCTCACGAATGGTACAGAGTAAGCAGGAAATTCCTCATGCTTGGACCATGATTGAGTGTGATGTAACAAATCTAGTGAATTACAGGGAAAAGATTAAGGATGATTTCAAACAAAAGGAGGGAATAAATCTTACTTACTTGCCGTTCTTCATTAAGGCCGTGGTCGAGGCGATTAAGGAATTTCCTATTATCAATTCACAATGGTCTGATGGTCAAATCATCATGAAGAAGAGGATCCACATCTCGCTTGCTGTAGCAACAGAAGAAGCCTTATA
>DATFAS010000180.1:0-9764 GCA_035254305.1 Bacillota bacterium | reverse complement strand
TACAAATAAATAAGGGTAAAGAAGAAGCCATGAACGTATCGGCAATGGAACGGGATAATGCTTCTTTTTGGATCCAGCCGAACAAGATATAGGTTGCTCCCGCTGAGGAGGTCGATAGGTCTGCACCCATTTGATAGTAGCCAGTAGTAAGCTGACTAAGTAGCTGTGAAGCTTGGAATGATCCTATCTGAATATTCTCCGATATTTCATTTCCATGAAAGACCTGACGGTTCATCATGAGCATGGTGAGAATCGCTATGGCCATCGTCCCGGCCACTTGTCGAATTACATTGGATACCGATGAAGCCCGGCCAACTGCCTCTTTAGGAACGGCATTCATCCCAACGGTTGTCAGAGGCATCATACATAAGCCAATACCAAGTCCGCGAAGAGTGAGAACAAAGTCCAACCAATGATTCGGTGTATCAATCGTTAACCGATGAAGCTCAAAGGTTGTCGTTCCCATTAAAATTAATCCAGTAAAGGCAAGAGGAACGACCCCGATTTTATCAAAGAGTTTTCCACTGACCGGCATCATCAAGGCCATAGCAACAGATTGGGGCATCATGACAAGTCCCGTTTGAATCGGGGTAAGAACTTGTACATTTTGCAGGTAAAGAGGAGTTAAGAAGGTCCCTCCATATAAGCCCATCATGACTAAGCTTGAACAGATGACACTTAAAGTAAAAATCGGATTCTTAAAAAAACGAAGATCCAGAAGTGGCTGTTGTTTTCCTGTCTCCACCCAAATTAATAACAACATACTAAAGACCGAGACAAAGAATAATGAAACAATAAAAAAGGATGTCCATCCTTCCGAATTTCCTTTACTAAGCGCTAGTAGTAAACTGCCAAAAAAGATAATGGAGAGCACAGCACCTTGCCAATCAAATGTGGTTCCTTCTCGTTTGGGAGTTTCCTTCAAGAGTAAAACTCCCATTAACACAGCAAAAGCGCCGATTGGGACGCAAATAAAGAATAAGAAGCGCCAATTCAGATACTGTATAAGATATCCACTCGCTGTAGGGCCAATGGCAGGTGCCGCCATAGCAGCTATTCCCCATATTCCAAGAGCTGTACCAATCTGGTGGCGTGGCATAATACTGTATATAATGGCCATACTTAATGGAGAGATTAATCCTCCTGCGAGGCCTTGAATGATCCGAAACCCAATCAAGCTACTATCACTCCAGGCTAAACCGCAAAGCAAGGAACCAATCGTGAATCCAGCAAGGGACACGACAAATACCTTCTTATAGCCAAATCGATCACCAAGAAAACCAGACATAGGTATAACAACAGCATTCGCCAGCATATACCCTGTTAATACCCACTGAATGACATCTGTCGAGGAACCAAATACATTTACCATTTCAGGTAGGGCAACGTTGATTAAACTATTATTTAATACGGCCACAAAGGCCCCCAAAATGATGGCAATCAGCGCAAGCCATTTCCCGGAGTTTTTTTCTTCCGTCATGCTTTTCACCATCCTTTTTAGTTTGCCAATACCTTCGCTCCATCTGTAAGCTGTGAGCTTGGGTTGATGACTACCTGGTCTTTAGCTATGAGGCCATTTTTAACGAATACCCAATCTTTATCTTTTTCTTGTGGATTGACTTCAACTAGATGGACGATATTCCCGTCTAATTTATATACATAATTTTTATTATCCTTCTGAACTAAAGCGGATTTCGGCACCTCAATCCCCTTCTGCGAGCTGTCCAAAGCAACCTTGGCAATCATTCCAGCACGAAGAGCACCTGAAGTGTTATCTATCTTTATTTTCACTGGAAAGGTATTATTGGTTGCGTCAGAAAGTGGACTTACATAATCAATAACTCCCTTAAATGGTTTCTCTACTCCATCAACATAGACGTCAATATCGTCCCCTTGTTTCACTTGGGTGATCTGATTTTGGGATACACTTACTTGTAGGAAAACATTATTCATATTTACCACTGTAAGCAAAGGCACACCCGGTGCAGCCATTTCTCCAGGATTCATGGACTTTTCCGTTACAATCCCATCCAGCGGAGCAACAATGGTCGCATCCTTCAAACTACTTTGCTGAATATCTAAGGCGGCCTGTGCATTACTTACAGCTGCTTCCAGAGCTTTCACCGCATCCGGCCTAGGCCCAGCTAAAAGTAAGTCAAGCTTTGCTTGAGAGGAAGACAGCCCAGCTTCAGCCTGGCTATACGCTGCTTTTTTACTTTCTAAATCGGTTGTAGTTGAATCTAGACTGCTTTGTGGTGCAGCTCCTGCATCGAATAATGCCTTCGTGCGGTCATAATTGGTTTGAGCATTATCAAGAGCTGCTTTCGCTTGTCCGATGGCAGCCTTTGCTGTACTAATCCCGCTATTTGCTTGGTCAATATCCGGTTGTCTTGCCCCTGCTTTAGCATCTGCAAGCTGTGCCTGTGCGATCGCTACAGCAGCTTGTGCTTGGCTGATTTTCTGTTCGAAATCACCGGTTTCAAGTTGAACGATTACGTCTCCTTTTTTCACTACTGTGCCTTCTTTTGCATTCACGCTAGCTATTTTGCCTGATATTTTAGAGACCACCTTAACCTGTTGATCTACAACGATTTTCCCGCTTAAATTCGCATCGGTAGTGGATGATCCTAATTTAATGACTTTGACAGAAATTCCTGATAACTCTTGCCCACTAGCTGGAGCAGCCGAGTTACACCCTGTCTCCATGAATGCAAAGCTTGAAGTCAGTACTGTTACAGCTAATAGTTTATATAAATGAGATGATTTCATTTTCTTCACCTGATTATCCTTTCACATGGATTTTGAGGAAGACATTCATACCGGGTGATAGTGCTAATCCTTGTTGATCATCAATAGACATCTTGATTTGAATTCGTTGGGTCACTTTGGTAAAGTTACCACTCGTATTAACGGCTGGCAGCAAAGAGAAGCTGGAGTTAGTACCATTGCCAATCTCCGTTACCTTTCCATATAACGTATGACCTGGGAAGCTATCGATCGTGAACTCAACCACTTCTCCTAGCTTAATTCGGTTAATATTGGTTTCTTCAATATTGGCTGAAACATATAAATGGCTTTTATCTACCACTAATGCAATCGGTTGGCCTGGAGAGACAACTTCTCCTTCTTTAGCCAAAGTCTTCATAACCGTACCCGTGATGGGTGCACGAAGATTTGCGTTATCTAATAACCCTGTCGTTAGATTGACCGTATCTTGCTGCCCGACGATTTGATCAGCTAAAACGGTCTCGCCTTCCTTCATTTGTAAGGAAGTCAACTTACCTGAGATACGTGGCATCACACGATAGGTATCCCCATCGATACGAGCATCCTCTGTTGAAACATAATGGGAACCCTGGTACCAGTAGTAGTAACCAATCCCTCCACCTACCACAATCATAAGGATAAGAATAATGTAGAGTATTGCTTTTCTTTTCATATTCTGTTTACTCCCCTTTATTTTTTCTCAAAAAAAGAGTTTGAGGTTAATCCTCAAACGTTACTTTTCTAACCATTTGATCATGACATAAATGCTTGCCTTACATGGAAAAATTATATATGCATGAAAACATTCAAACAACCGACAATTTCTACACATTCAGTTGATTAATCAACACATTATTTAAAATTGTATCCTAAGTCATCGATAATCGACATAAATAATCTAACTGTTAATTTAAACGACATTATGTTGATTTAGCAACCTATTGTTGCTTATAATTCACTTATACAAAAAAAATTTAGTTTAGGAGACATGTTATGCCGAAAGATAAAGCAGTTGACCCACGTGTGAAACGTTCCCGCCGTTATCTTCAGGAAGCATTGGTATCATTAATTGAAGAGAAAGGATTTGACTCGATCACCGTTCTTGATCTTACTAAACGTGCTGATTTGAATCGGGCAACCTTTTATCTACATTTTCGTGATAAATATGATCTATTAGAGCAGAGTATGGATGAAATGTTAGAACAACTTATTCATACTTTGGCTCCTACGGGAAATCCGGAAGCCACATCATTTGGTTATAATAAACCATTTTCCTCTATTGTTCGCTTATTCGAACACATTGCAGAACATGCCACCTTCTATAAGGTCATGCTAGGGCAAAAAGGGAATCTTGGATTTACGAGTCGTATGCTTAAGGTTTTAAGAGAGGCTTTCTATCAGCGCTTCTCACTTATTCAATCAGATGAAGAGCAGCTGTTGGTGCCAAAAGAAATTGTCACACGCTACCAAAGTGCTGCCCTACTCGGACTTATCATGTATTGGCTTGAAAACAATATGCCCTATTCACCGCATTATATGGCTACACAGTTGACAAGGCTATCACTACTTGGCCCTCATCATGCGAGTGGTTTAAGTTTGCTGTATCCCCCAGATCCAGAATAATATTTTGACAAAAATGAATGGTATACATATAATTGCTATAGCAATCAGTTAAGAGGAGGAAGAGAAATTTGACGCTTCATGATTCAATCGGTTATTTGATCAATCAGACAGGGCGCCGAATGAGCCAATATTTAAGTTTTTATTTTGGCCCCTATGATATTACTCCAGAGCAATGGGGTTTACTAAATCAACTTGCTGAGAAAGATGGGATTAGCCAGAAGACGCTGGCCTGCCGCGTGGAAAAGGATCAAACCAATGTAACGCGAATATTAGATCAATTAGAACGCAAAGGACTTGTTGAAAGAAAGCCAAACGCAGAGGATCGCCGTTCCTTTCTTACTTATGTGACAAAGGAAGGAAGAGAATTGAGTGAGAGGCTAGTCCCAATTGAAGCTCAATGTATGAAGGAAGCTGAAAAAGGGTTGACTGAAGAGGATCTTACCCGCTTAAAACAAATTCTCAAACGAATCAGCCAAAATATAGACAACTTGCGTTAGAACGGAGAGATAATTTTGTCCAAACAAGCTTTATGGAACCGAGATTTTATTGGTATTTGGTTAAGCAACTTTCTTATTTTCACAACTTTCTATGCACTTATTGCAACTCTACCTATATATGTGATCGATATTTTGAAAGGAAATAAACAACAAATTGGCCCGATTATGACTTCCTTTCTTATTGCAGCGGTTCTTTTCCGTCCCTTAGCGGGTAAGTGGCTCGATGAGCTTGGGCGCAAAAAACTTCTCTTTGCTTCCTTAGCTCTTTTTCTAGCATCCACTGTCATGTACTTAGGGGTTAGAAGCTTTATGCTTCTTGTTGCGCTAAGGTTTCTGCATGGGATTAGCTTTGGAATTGCTACCACCGCTACAGGGACTATTGCCACCGATGTCATCCCTGAGAAGCGCAAGGGGGAAGGGATTGGTTATTATGCTCTTTCCTTTAATATGGCTATGGTAGTGGGGCCATTTCTGGGCTTGACCCTTATTTCTAAGTATAATTTCACACTACTATTCGTTCTTTTTTCTATCTTTTCATTATTAGCATTTGTATGTGGCAGCTTGACAAAAGTCCCTGCTCATACTCCTACTAAGGATAAGCCAAGAAAATCACTGCATTGGAAAAACTTTATCGAACCCAATGCCATTCCAATATCGTTAGTAGGTATTTTTCTTTCTTTTGCCTACAGTGGTCTCTTAACCTTCCTTCCTGTATACGCGAAGGAATTAGGTCTTGAGGGAGTTGCTAGCTACTTCTATGTTGTTTATGCGATGGTCATGGTCCTATCCAGACCTTTTACAGGTAAGATCTTTGATCGATTTGGTGAAAAAGTTATCATGTATCCAAGTATGGCCTTATACGTGGTTGGTTTGATTAGCCTTAGCCAGTCACATACTTCTTTTATGCTGTTAGCCTCTGGGGCGATTATTGGATTAGGATATGGAACCCTATTCCCAAGCCTTCAAACGATTGCGATCATGCTCTCACCTATTCACCGTAGAGGATTAGCAACTGGAACCTTCCTTTTATTCTTTGACACGGGAATAGGTTTTGGTGCTTCTGCTCTAGGGCTGATTGCCTCTTCTTCATCTTATCGAATCATGTATCTTTTTGCTTCGGCCGTTGTTGTATTGTCTGCAATCACTTATTATGTTTTATGTCATAGAAGAAAACCAGCCGTTCATAACCATCAGGAAATAAGTGCCTAACCATAGGGTTAGGTGCTTTATTTTATACTTTGGTGAGTATCATTCGTAAGATGCTGTTGGATTAAAGGATAAAGTAAATCCTCTTCTTCATGAGTATGTGAGAACATTTCATTCAGACAGTCATAAACAAGAACATGACATTGGCTGTGGCTCTCCCAATGATCGATCATAAGTTGGATTTCAAGGCAAATTCTTTGATGCTCCTGCTGTAAATATTCACTAAGCTCCTTTTGTGTTGGAAATATATCCTGAAGGATCGGTAAGATATATTCTTCCTCACTTTTTATGTGATGCAAATAAAGAAGAAATAACTGATTCAACTCTGAGCTTACCGTTGAAGGAAGTTTCCTTGTTTCTTCTCTGTGTATAGATAAGATAGATTGAATTCGATCCATGATGTCTTTATGTTGATTTTTACAAACGAGTAAGTTCTGTAAAGTTGATTTCAAGGCTCTCCCTCCAATATATCTATATTGAAAAAATATACTTTTATTGAAAAAAATAGTTAATTTGATTAACCATATCATAACATATGTTAACAGAACTGTTTACCTATAAATCAAAACTGTAACAAAAATGAAAAAACAGCTGCTTTATATAGAAGCAACTGTTTAGTCGGAAAGCTATTCTTTTGATTCGTTGTTAATGGGAAGCCCTGAGAACAATTCAGATAAGTTTGATGATCGGATTTTGTCTTCGGTATGTGTAGCAATGGGTAAACCATACCTTCTAGCTAACATTTGATCCATTTCTTCGCTTTGCTTCTCACTTAATTGATTTAGTCCCTCTTGCCGCCACTCTTGTTGGCTCATCCACTCACCACCTTTCTCCATTGTTATCTTCCCCTTTTATAGGCTCACTTACTTCCCCTGCTGTCTTCGTACGGTGATCGTTTCTCCGCCGATACCCCAGTTATCTGTCTCGACCTCGTCAATTACAACTACAGTTGTGTTTGGATTTTTCCCAAGTACATCGACAAGAAGCTGTGTTGCCCCTTTAATAAGGGCTGCTTTCTTTTCTGGTGTTACATTTTCGTTGGTAATTTTGATGTTTACATATGGCATGGTATTTAACACATTCCTTTCTTATTTTTGGTTTGAACAGCTTGTCCAACCCATAATAGCACTGAGCCTAGTAAGACAACTATAGCTGCGCCCACTAATGCCCCGTTGTAATTATGTGTAATGGAAGCAAGGATTCCAGCGCCAGAGGGCCCTATCATTTGGCCGGCACCATAGACGGCTGTAAGGGACCCTATCGTACGACTGCTCCCTGTAGGATTCATACTGCGTGCTAATGTAGTAGCAAGGGTGGTAATCCCCATGAATGTAGCTCCAAATAATAAGGCACTAAGGATGGCACCTGCTGGTGAATTCCAAATAACAGGAATAACGATCCCTACTGCTTGCAGAATCATAGCAAGACCTAAGGAAAGCACAAATCCATTCCGCTTACCAAGCATGGACCAGATGATACAGGATGGAGCTGCCGCAAGACCCACGAACATCCAGACCAGTGAGGCATTTCCTGATAAACCAGGTATTTTCTCAGCAATGGAGACAATGAAAGTTCCTGTTACAATATACCCTAATCCCTCACAGCCATACGATGCAATTAGCCAAGGTAATAGACGTGGTGTGGGTTGTCCTTCCCATTTCGCTGTACTACTCGTCTGGGATCTCGTCTGTGTCTCCTCTTTAAGGCCGAACCAAGAGAATGTACCAAGAATGACACTCGTTACAGCTAACCCAATCCAAGCCCCCTCCCAATTAAATAAACGATTGAACAGCGGAACAGCAAAACCAGTGAAGAAAATTCCAAATCCTACTCCCCCATAGAAGATGCCTGACCATTTCGTTCGCCCATTTGCCGCGAGTGCATCTAATACCACGCTTGAGGATAAGACGAAAATAAATGCACTAGCAAGCCCTGAAATGAAACGGAGAATAAGCCAAATCCAATAGAGATGTGTCAATCCCATACAAGCTGTCGTTAGAATGCTAATCACGAGATTGATCCGAAAATAGTGGATTCTTTTACCCCTCCAAGGTATCACTCCGGCTAAAATGGCACCTAACATATAACCGGCATAATTGATTGAGGCCAGATATCCTGCAAAGGCATTGGAAAAGGAACCATGATTTTGCATAAGAGGCAAAATGGGGGTATAAGCAAATCGCCCAATTCCCATAGCAATAAACAGAGCCATGATCCCTCCCATTAAAAATAATGCAGGGTGTTTAGCCAATTCTACCCCTCCCTTATGAGAGTGTTTTTCAACTACTCTCTATCATAGTGTTATTTTTCTAATTAGAAAATAGTAAATTAAATTTATATCTTGCTAACTGACAAAATTTAGGCAGTAAATCAATCGGCAAAATATGGTATATTTATTATTAGTTATATAAATAGGGGGATTTTAATGGATATTCATTCGAAGAAACTGCAAGAAATAAAGAATCAACTTGAAACATTCCAACAAGCAATCTGTGAGGATATTTGTCTAGTTTTGACAGACTTTGACAAGGTGATTGGCTACCTCCCCGGGAAAAATATTGATTTTAAGTTTTATGAAGGCTTAGAATTAAGCCAACTTAAAGGTACAGTTACACACAAAGCTTTGGAAACAAGAAAAAAAATCGTAGAAGAACGGGATTCGGAGAGGCTCGGAATTCCCTATATTGCAAACGCCTCACCTGTTTATGAACAAGGAAAGATTGTCGGAGTCTTCACCACCGTTATGTCCAATGAAAAAAGTGTAATGCTCCAGAAAGGTTCTAGTGATTTATTAACAACCCTAGAGACAGTAGCAGCCACTTCAGAACAAATTACGGAGGCTTCCAATGATGTTGCCTCTCAGTTGCAAGTGGTGTCGAATGACTCTAATGCACTGAATGAAAATATAGAGAAGATCAGTTCAATTCTAAGCTTTGTGCAAGAAGTTGCTTCGCAATCTCATTTGCTTGGGTTGAATGCGGCGATTGAAGCAGCTCGTGCTGGTGAACATGGCCGCGGTTTTTCCGTCGTTGCCAACGAAATTCGAAAAATGGCTGACAATAGTAAGAGGGCTGTTGGGGAAATAGAGGGACAATTAGACGTGATCAAAAAGGCAATTGAAAGAATCAATGAGTCGATCCAGCATGTAGCCGCTTTCACTCAAGAGCATGCGGCAAGTATGGAGGAATTAAGCACATCCTTTGAAGGAATTGAAAAAACTGCTGAGGATCTATTAAAGGTTGCTGTTAATTAAATTGTCTATGAAGGAGGCTATTCTCTAGCGAAAAGCCTTTTTTCTCGTGTAGGAATTTTAATAACAAACAAATGTGGCGCCCGTGTGGCTAAACAATGACAAGAACGTGAATTTCATCACAAACATTATGTGAAATTATTCACATTCGTTCTTTTTAAGGCTATAATGAACTCATGAAGAATGAATTCATGAATGATGAATGAGGAGATGGTAAAAATGAGATGGTTCGAAAATATGGTGTATTATGCAACACCCGTAATGATCGGTGTCGTTCTAGTTATCCTTCCTCTAATGCTTGCTTCGCACTAAATGATAAATAATTCTTACACCTAGTAAGCCTTGAACCGTGATCATAATGGTTCAAGGCTTTCCTGTTACAATACATAGCAAATAAATGGCTGTCCCCCCACATCATCCAT
>DATFAS010000179.1:0-44076 GCA_035254305.1 Bacillota bacterium | reverse complement strand
CAGGAGCAGCAACAAAACAGGCTGCAGATAATGCCAAGGATGCTGTAACTAATGCACAATTGAAATATGATGCATCCGTTCAAGCATACCAAGCAGCTGTGGCAACTTTTGAGGCAACGAATCCAAATGGGAATCCAGCTCTGCAGAAGTCTATTGCAGTTGCTGCCGATGGTGTAGCCACAGCACAGGCAAACATAAATTTAACACAAACACAAATTGAAGAAACGAAAATCTTGGCTCCTGTTGGTGGGGTAGTAGCGTCCCGTGATGTTGAAGTAGGTGGGTATGCCGGGGCATCCCAATCGGTTGCTACTATCGTTCAGGTGGATCCTATTAAAGTTGCTGTTTCAATCCCTGAGATGTTGATTAGCCAAGTAAAAGTTGGCTCTCCTGTAAAAATTGGCATCTCAGCTTTGTCTAATCGGGCTATTGATGCCCAAATATCACGAATAAGTCCGGTGTTGGATCCAAATGCAAAATCTTATAGTGCTGAAATTGATTTAGACAATACGAATGGGACAATCAAACCGGGTATGGTGGTAACCGCGACAATCGGAGGACTCACACCACATGATGCATTAGAGATTCCGGCAGATGCACTCGTACAAACACCGGATGGAGCGAAGGTATTTACTGTTGAAAATGGAACAGCTCATCAGCACCTGTTGAAGTTAGGTGTAATTACCTCTGAGAAGGTCGAAGTGGTGAGTGGATTAAAGGAAGGTGATATTTTGGTCACAGCTGGCCAAGAATTACTTGGTGAAGGTGCAAAAGTGAATATAAGTGAAAAAGGTAATTCCTCTGGAAATGAGAATTCTGCAAATGAGTCTGGAGATAAAGCTGGAAAATCAGGGACAGACCAAAAACAAGATCAACAAAATAAAACTAAGTAAGTCAAAAGGTGAGCAAATGAAAATAGCTAATTTTTCTATTGAACGTCCTGTGACGATCTCTATGATCATGGTTGTCCTTATCCTTCTAGGAGGGATTTCTATACCCTTGCTTAAGGTCGACTTGTACCCTAACTTAAGTATTCCTGTTGCGGTTGTATCTACAACATGGTCGGGTTCTACGCCTGATGAAATTGAACAACAGATCACAAAACCGATTGAATCTGCAATGGCTACGGTCACTGGAGTAACAGAAGTAGATTCCAATTCCATGCAGGGCTCTTCAAGGGTCATTGTAAGATTTAATTACGGGCAAGATCTTGATCAAGCTACATTATCCATGCGGGATAAATTAGACCGCATCCGTAGAAAACTTCCAACGGATGCAGATCAACCTATTGTAACGAAGGTAGACCCTAACAGTTCTCCAATCATGACGATTTCCTTAGCAGGTTCTCTTGATTCGGTAGAACTGAAGCGACTGGCAACGGATGTTGCACAACCTGCTCTATCCACTGTTAATGGTGTGGCTTCTGTATCCATTACGGGTGGTAAGGATAGAGAAATTGATGTTTTGCTCGATCCTAACAAAATGCAATCCTATGGTTTATCGACAAGCATGGTAACACAAGCTCTTGGGAAGGATAACACAACGGCTGACGGTGGTGCCCTAAACCAAGGAAAGAAACAATTGGCCCTGCATATAAATGGTCAATTTAGCAATCCAAATGATGTTGGAAATGTACCGATTAAATTACCAACTGGCGGAGTTATTTATGTTCGAGATATTGCCAAGGTAGATGATACTTTCGCCAAGGACACTCAGTTATCCCGGACAAACGGAGTACCTAGCGTAAGTTTAGATATTCTAAAATCACCAGATGGAAATACAGTACAGATATCTGGAGACATAAAAAAAGAGATTACAAAATTGGAAGCGTCCCTGCCGAAGGCAGTTCAATTGACCATAGTTTCAGATCAGGCGCGATTTATTCAATCTGCGATTAATACGGTTATAGATCACACCTTGGTCGGTGCGGTATTATCCGTTGTCATTCTTTATTTATTCTTACAAAAAATGAGAACCACACTGATTATAGGTATTGTAATCCCAATTTCTATCTTAAGTACCTTTAGCTTAATGTACTTTACTAATCAAACAATTAACACTGTCACGCTTGGTGGTTTAGCGCTAGGTATGGGATCCTTAGTAGATTTTGCTGTGGTGGTAATTGAGAGTATTTTCCGCTATAGCTCTCAGGGATATACCTCTAAGGAAGCAGCTAAAATTGGAACAGCTGAGGTCGGAGCAGCGGTTATGGCTTCGGCACTTTCCCAAATTTGCGTATTTGCTCCCGTAGCCTTCACTCAAGGTATGGCAACTCAATTATTTGGACCATTAGCTCTAGTGGTAACTTTTTCACACATTGCCGCATTATTTGGTGCTGTTACACTCGTTCCTATGCTATCTTCAAAGATGCTTAAAGGAGCAAGTGAACATGACCGGAGTAAAATTAAGCTCATCGCTTTATTTGCAGTGTTGATGGATAAACTAAATTATATTTATGGACGTGTTCTAAAATGGGCATTATACCACAGAAAGACAGTGATTATCACCACGATTGTTATGTTTGCAGGAAGTGTCGGATTAGTTCCACTACTGGGATTTGAACTTACACCTTCCTCTGACCAAGGAATGTTTAAAGCAAATATTCGTATGGCTACTAATACAAATCTGGAAACAACAAACCAGGTAGTAGCCCAAGTAGAAAAAGCCATTCAGGAAGAGCCAGAGGTTACAACAGTGTTTACTCAGGTAGGAACTGCGGGTGGTGGTGCATTTGCAAGCTTAGCAACAGACAGAGGGTCGATTGCCGGAACCTTAAAGCCATTGGCTGAACGTACCAGATCCGTGGACCAGGTAGTGGAAGATATTCGGAAGAAGGTGGCTAATATACCAGGAGCGAAAATTCAAGTATCTGCTACTTCGCCGACGATGTCCTTTGGTCGCGGTGGATCTGGAGTCGATATTGATATCTCTGGTCAAGACACAAAGGTATTACAAAAGCTAGCTCAAGAAGTGCAGGATGCGGTTTCAACCATTCCAGGGGTTCGTAATTTACAAAGCTCATTGGATAACCAAGTTCCTCAGTATCAAGTGGATGTTGACAGAAGTCGGGCAGCACAATATGGTTTATCTGTATCAGAGATCGTATCTCAAATAAGAGATGCTTATCAGGGAGCTGTAGCGACTCAATATCAGAGCTTAGATAGTTCAATTAATGTCATTGTAAAATATCCTGAAAGCTTTAGTTCTGTGATTGAAAATCTTGATCGGGTTAAGATTTCAACAACTAGTGGTGCCCAAATCGCATTGACGGATGTTGCAAAAATTTCTCCAGCTGTTGGGCCTGCTCAGATTAGCAGAAAGAATCAAATTAGGCAGATTACAATTTCAGGTGATTTATTCAATGTAAATGTGGGTAATGCACAACAGCAGATCAAAAATGTCATTTCTCAATTAGCCGTACCGGATGGTTATACGATTTCTCAGGGCGGTCAAGCAACAGATATGTCTCAGGCATTTGCTAGCCTTGGATTAGTTATGCCACTGGCCATTATTTTAGTCTACATGGTTATGGCAAGCCAATTTGAATCCTTGTTCAGTCCATTTATCATTATGTTCTCTTTACCTCCAACCTTTGTTGGAGCGGCCCTAGGCTTAGTGGTAACTCACCGTTCACTTAGTGTCAATGCGATTATTGGTATTATCATGCTGATGGGCATTGTAACCAACAACGCTATTGTGTTGGTGGACTATACAAATCAGTTAATTAAAAAAGGATTAAAACGAAATGATGCCATTCTTCAAGCTGGCCCTGTTCGTTTAAGACCGATCCTAATGACGACTAGTGTAACAGTATTAGCCATGTTACCATTGGTGCTTGGGTTTGGAGAAGGTGCGGAAGCACAGGCTCCAATGGCGACCGTAGTTTCATTCGGTCTTGTATTTTCAACAATGGTTACTCTTATTCTTATTCCTGTAGTTTTCACATTATTTGACGACTTTCGGAATAAGTTTGGGAAAAAGTCTAAAAAGATTCAAGCTATGAAAGAAATCTCGATTGGGGAATAGAAAATAAATAAAAAATGGCTATCTCAAAAGGTCTATAATATGGGCTCTTTTGCTGGTAGCCTCTTTTTAGTGTTTTTTAGCCCCACCTTTCATATTTGACGTATTTGACGATTCGTGATAACGTTTACATAACAAGAAAATAATGGAAATGGGGTGGAGAATATTGAAGGAAAAGTTGCTTAGGGAAGTGATCGATAAAGCTTATCAGGCTTCTTTAGGCTGGAGGAATTGGATGGAAACGGCTCATGTGGACCCAGAGGATATGGAAGAGGAAGAAGATCTTGAGGGAATTCCGATTATGCGTAGAGAGCAGCTACTCAAGCAACAGGAGTTAAGACCACCGTTGGGATGTTTAGAGACCATACCGATTGCTGAATTTTCGAGAATATTTTCATCCACCTGGGGTGGATATATTCCGCAGAGAGACAAACATAATTTTGGTTTCTTTGCGGAAGCACTAGCAGCTGTTGGGTTTGGAGAAGATGACGTCGTTTGGAATACGATTTCCATGCAAACGAAGCCACTGAGCTCGATGGTTGATTCTGGGCTGCAGAAACTTGGAAGTACAGTAATCTCTATTGAATTCGATAAGCAAATAGATCTGGTTCGAAGTATTCAAGAATGGGGGATTACTGGTTTTATTGGAAGCCCTCAGACTTTATCGAAGCTTCTAGAGGCCTTTCAAACAGCGCAAATACAGGATGGAAGAGTATTTCAATTAGAGAAGTTTTTTGTGTTAGGGGGAATGGTCCCGCCTATGCTGTTGAAGAAGGTAGAGAGATATGAAATGAGGCTTGCAGAAGGATATGCAATAGAGGAATTAGGATGTATTGCTTATCGTGAAGAGAGAGATTTTGATTGGAAGGTCTGTGAACACGTTATTGTGCATCTCTGTGATCCTGTTTCTGGGACAATGATCTATAATACAGAATTAGGAGAAATCGTTGTAACAGTGCTAGACACATCTTATCCACTCATTCGTTATGGTACCGGTGAGTTAGCAAAATGGATGGAAGGTAAGCAAGGGGAGAGGTTTATCCGAATTTTCGGGAATGTGGATGAAAGTGTTGTGATAGGAACTCGGATCATCCATCCCTTACAGATTCATAAAATATTGAAATTATTCACAGAGGTTGAGTATTTCCAGGGAAACATTTTGACAGATTCATTGGTAGGTGATTATCTTCTGCTTCAGATAGAATCTACTATTCAGATCCAGTCATTTAAAGAAATAGTTAGCCAACGCTTGAAGGATGAACTCCGTGTATCCCTTAAAGTAGAGTTTGTTCCTGTGCATTCTCTTGATCGAAATCAAAGACAGTTATTTGATCAACGCAAATAAGAATGAGGCCGTCCTGAAGGTTTCCACTGGGACGGCCTCTCTTTTATTGATCTGTGGGTGGAGCTTGTAGGATTGCTTTTTTCCCTCGATAACCACGACTATTCCAGAAAAAGAATCGGGTACGTAAAGAGGAGCTTTGGATTAATTGTTTAGCAATATTCATTACCATTGGTTGACGTAGAACTTTCCCGTCCGACAGATATAAACCTAGGAGCCCATCAATGATCATATGGTGAAATTCTGAATCAGGTAGTAAAGTCGCTTGTTTGTGTGCCTCTCTTGCAATATAGGTGAGTCGCTGTTGTATTTCTTCTTGATCTTGATAATAGGAGATAAAGTTTAAATCCCCTCCTAAATTATCTTCTTCTAGGTCAATTAGATAGTCTAAAAGAATATGAAGTGAACAGATCCAAGGGAAGTACGCTTCCATAATATAATGGATTCTTTCTCCAGAAAGAGTGGGCTCAGAAGCCATTTGAAACAAATGGAATACACCTAAGGTAGACCCTGTAGCAGCTGCGAACTCATGCCACATCAACAGTGGTGCTTTATCTTGATTGATTTTCCACCAGTTAAGGAGTAAACCTTCTCTTTGATTCTTATTTACATGCTTGTGGGCCTGTAGTTCACAGTATAGTTTAGCCAAAAAGAAAACCTGTTCTTTAACAAATTCATAGTTTGGTAACTTTTGAATTTCATGTTGACAGGTGGTGACTAGATTTTGTAGGTATCCTCCATCATCTTTTTCTTTATTAAAGGCGTAATAATTTCGGTTCGGTGGAGTGAGTAACACGGCATCAAGCATGGATTGGTGTAGAAGGATAAAATTGTCGGATGTGCTTGTTGTTGAACGATCGCAGAGATTATCAAGATAGTCACTAATCGTTTGATAAGCGACAATCAAAGTAATTAAAGGCTTCTTAAAGGGAATGTTACCAGCTGCATATACACAGCCCCCTTCGCAATGAAACGTTTTGTTCTCAATGCTTGAGAGTGCCTGTTTCCGTAATTCGGGATCAGGGATGAGAGCAGCTTGATTTTTCCATTTATTTAATTCTTGCTTAACCTCTGGAAAAATATATCGGTATAGACTATACATGAGTCGAAGAGGGCCTTTGGGATACATTTATTTCTCACCTTTAAATTCGGTCTAGTTATTCGCATCTATCATAGAGCAACTTTTCTAAGAATACAAGTATGACAGGCTACAGAAAAGGTTTCATCCACTACGTTAATTTTTGATAAAATGGAAGGAAGTATGAAAAATGTGAGCATACAAACCTATAAAGTTGTTATTTTTAACAAATTAGTGATGGAGGAAAAGTGAGATGGAGGGAAAGGATGAATGTTTAGTCTCATCACCCATTATGATACAAGAAAATAAGAAGACTAAACTTGCTGCCGGTTTGCGCGCCGGAATCCCAATTGCTGTGGGGTATATTCCCATTGCTATAGCGTTTGGGTTATTAGCAAAGTCTACCGGTATTCCTAATTATATTAGTATAATGATGTCCGTTTTTATTTTTGCAGGTGCTAGTCAATTTGTAGGAGTTAATCTTATTGCTTTAGGGGCTGGTTTTTCTGAAATTATTTTTACCACATTTATTTTAAATTTACGTCACTTTTTAATGAGTGCATCTCTTTACCAAAGAGTAGATTTAGAAGCGTCTAAAGTATTGAGAATTCTATTTTCCTATGGGATTACAGATGAAACCTTTTCAGTAGCTTCCCTTCGAAGTGAATCGAAGCTTTCAGGTTATTTCCTACTTGCGTTGAATGGATTAGCTTTTCTATCATGGAATATTGGAACAATTATTGGCATCTTTCTAGCACAAGGGCTCCCAACCTCTCTAAAAAGCAGCATGGGAATTGCTTTATACGCTATGTTTATTGCACTTCTTGTTCCATCATTGGGTAAGTCCAAGGAAATTATGGTTGTGTCATTGACAGCTGCAAGTGTTCATGGGATTCTACATTGGGTTCCCCTCTTTAAAGGGCTCTCCACGGGATGGGCGATTATTATTTCAACTGTTATGGCTGCTTTGGTTGGAAGCTTCTTTTTCAAATCGGAGGTGAAGGATGCGTGAAGACAGATTATTTATGGCTTTTGATCCTAGGAATGGGGCTTGTAACGTACCTCCCACGACTTCTTCCTATGGTATTATTGCAGAATATCAAACTAAATCCATTTCTTAACCGCTTTTTGGGATTTATCCCATTTGCAGCTTTAGGTGCTTTAATCTTTCCGGGGGTGCTTGATTCAACAGGGGATTCCTCTTCCTCTTCTGCAATTGCTGGTGCTCTTGTATCCGTGGTTTTATCCATCTTTCGGATAAATATTATGTTTGTTGTTATGGGTGGAATTTTAGGCGTATTTCTATGGGGGTTTTTAACTGTTTAGGGAGGTGTCATATGAAATCAAGGAAGAAGAAAAGTCGGTGGACTCCATTTGGGGGAATTCTAGCCTTCCTAGCTGTTGCAGGGGGGAAATTAAAGTTTTTATTACCGTTGCTCAAACTAGGGAAAATAGGTGGAACGATCTGGAGTATGGCTCTAATGATTGGGGCCTATGCTCTTATTTATCCTTGGACATTTGCGGTTGGAGTGGCCATCATGATTTTTATTCATGAAATGGGACATGTCATTGCAGCAAAGAGAAAAGGAATTCCTGTTTCTGCTCCTGCTTTTATCCCATTTATGGGTGCCTTAATCACACTTAAGAAACAACCAGTCGATGCGGCTACAGAGGCCTATCTGGCATTTGGTGGTCCATTTATAGGATCTCTTGGTGCTTTGGTTACTTTTTTTCTAGCCTATTTTTTCAATTCTCCGGCCTTATTATCGATTGCTCAGGTTGGATTTTTTCTAAATCTTATTAATTTAATTCCTATCCATCCTCTTGATGGAGGGCGCATTGTTACAGCTATTTCAAGATGGCTATGGGTGATTGGTCTAGTTGGCGGCCTTTTCGTCATCATCTATCTACAGGCTCTTCTATTTTTAATTTTTTGGGGACTATTTGCCTGGGAGCTATATAAGAAATTCGTTCGAAAGAATGACTCCGATCCATCATGGCAGCAAACCGGTCTTGTCATAGAAGCGAAGAGACTTCACTTTGAAGAGAGTGGCCTTCCGATTCCTGCTGAGTCTCATCAACGAGAGCTTCCATTCTCTCAGGCTTGTGATCGCTTGACTCAAGAGGAATATTGTAATTTGTATTACCCTGGTATAGGTTTACTTTCCCGAGTTCCTTTCCCTTATGGGTTAATTCATAAGGTTCGACTTATAGGAACAGAGCAGGAATCAGAAGTTATTCGGATGAAGCTGCAGATAAACTATATGGTTTATCCGGAGTACCAATCCTCTATTGTAAAACAGGAAGAATATTACCAGGTCTCTAGTCGAACACGTTGGATTTTTGGTATATCCTATGCTGGGTTGGCTGCCTTTTTATCCTGGATGATGTTCGAGGTTCATTCTATATTTCCCTCAATCCCTTTATAAAAGTAAGAAAAAAGGACACCGATATGTGTCCTTTTTCCTATGTTAAGGTCTTGAAGTTCCAGGTGTTGTTGTTATTCCTTGTGTTGTAGCCCCTGATTTGGTGAAATAACCTTGTTGAGCTAGTTTCTGTAGCATAGCGGCTACTTCGGCTCTAGTTATTGGTTTTTCAGGAAGGAATTCACCTGTCGGCATTCCACTCATCATGCCTGATTCTTTTGCCCATTCCACTGTACCAGAATACCATTGTCCTTCAGGGACATCTGTAAAATAGTTGTGGAAACCGGTACCCGGTGTTGTGGTAGTACCCGGTGTTGTAGTAGTACCTGGTGTTGTAGTGGTACCCGGTGTTGTAGTGGTACCCGGTGTTGTAGTAGTACCTGGTGTTGTGGTAGTACCTGGTGTTGTAGTGGTACCTGGTGGTGTAGTGGTACCTGGTGTTGTAGTAGTGGTACCTGGTGTTGTTGTTGTACCTGGTGTAGTAGTAGTGGTACCTGGTGTCGTTGTTGTATCCGGTGTAGTAGTAGTGGTACCTGGTGTCGTTGTTGTATCCGGTGCTGTTGTTGTACCTGGTGTCGTTGTGTCAGTGGCTGTTATTCTTGTTTGATTCGTATTTCCAGTATATGAATTGGTTCGTGATTGATGTTGAGCCATTCCGCAACCGGTTAAGCCAATAAGACAAGCTGATAGTGCAATAGGGAATATTTTTTTCATTTGAACACCTCCATGCTTTTAGCATGGTAAAAAGTTTAAAGTTAAAACGTGTAAATTTATGGAATCTATTCTAGCCTAATAAAAAAACAGCTAGCCTTATGAGGCTAGCTGTTATTTATAAGTTTTCTCTCATATCCAAGGAGTACTAGCATGTTAAGAGCCTGTAGGGAGCTTATTTTGAAAAATTGAGGTAAAATGAAGGGAATAAGAGACCTGGAGGACCTTATGAGTCTGGGCATCCCACTTATCTACTTGTTCCCAGGTTATCCGTTGTACACTTCCATAAGACAAAGATCGCTATCAAGCATTTCAAAACCTTCAGATTGATGTTTTAAGGTGCGAAGCTGAGATTGAAGTAATTTGATTTGTTCTTCTAATTGCTTAAGAATTTCTACCTTAACAGTTACAGTCATGATTGGATCCCTCCATATTTTTATCTAAATAAAATCTTTAGATCTTTACCGCAATACCATAGATTCGTTAATTTATTGATAATTCTAACAAGTAAATTCTTGTTTGTAAATAGTCTCACAAGCCTGTAAGCGATTACAAATAAAAAGCAATTTTTGACAAAGAATTGTAAAAGCTTAAATTTAGAAGAAGGGGTTTTTCCTTTGAAAATAACTATGTTAAGATATAATTTGGGCTTTTTCCAACGTATGAGGGAATAATAAACAAAGTTTAGGTAGAAAAATGGGGTGAACCATTTTGATTTATTTTGATAACGGGGCAACGACACCATTATATCCGGAAGTAGTGGAGTCTATGAAGCAGGTTTTGGGAAACTATTATGGGAACCCATCATCTCTTCATCATCTTGGGGTGCAAGCTGACAAATTACTGGAGCAGTCTAGAGAACTGGCCGCGAAATTTTTGGGAGTGAACCCAGGTGAAGTTATTTTTACTTCCGGGGCAACCGAAAGTAATAATACGGCGATCAAAGGGGTTGCTTTTCAGTATGGGAAAAGAGGTAAACATATCATTACCTCGGCCATTGAGCACTCAGCCGTTTATGATACGTGTATTCAATTGCGAGATCATTTTGGGTATGAGCTGACTATCCTACCGGTAGACAAGGATGGAATGGTTCGGATCGAAGATCTTAAGAATGCCGTTCGTGAAGATACCATTTTGGTCTCTATTATGTACATTAATAATGAAGTGGGCAGTATTCAACCGATTGCAGAAATCGGAAAAGTACTTCGTGATTATCCTAAAATCCTTTTTCATGTCGATGCAGTTCAAGCATTTGGTAAAATACCTGTTGAACCTTCGAAGGTTGGTGTAGATCTGCTTTCTCTTTCTGCGCATAAGTTTCATGGTCCGAAAGGAATTGGCTTATTATACGTAAGAAAAGGGATTAAACTTCTACCCTTGATGGCAGGTGGAGGACAAGAAGGAAATTATCGTTCAGGTACAGAAAACTTAGCAGGAATCGTTGGAATGGTTAAGGCAATGAGGATTACACTAGAGAAGTTAAACCATCAATCCAATGAGCTTAGTCAGGCGCGAAAGGTATTGTGGAACGGACTTCAACAGCTTGAAGGGTGTTATCTCAATACACCTGAGCAAGGATCTCCACATATTCTTAATTTCTCTCTACCTGGATTGAAATCAGAAGTTGTCCTTCATGCCTTGGAGGATGAAGGAATTTATGTATCAACAAAATCTGCTTGTTCATCGAAGTCGGGTCTTCCAAGTCGGGTTCTATCCGCTATGGGCCTTGACGATGAACGAGCCAAAAGCTCTATTCGTGTAAGTCTTTCTTATCTGAATACGTTAGATGAGGCAAGACAGTTTAACGAAACGATAACAAAGTTGGTTCCACAGATTAAAAAGATGTTAAATGTGAAATGAAGGTGCTAAAGAATGGTTCATTATGATGATATTTTAATTCGATATGGGGAAATGGCGCTAAAAGGGAAAAATCGTGGGATGTTTGAAAAACAGCTTGTGGATAATCTTAAGCGAAACCTTCGGGAATTTCCTAAAGCTAAAGTAGAAAAGGCATACGGCAGGATGTACATAGCATTGAATGGAGAACCGTATGAGAGTGTGGCTGAGAAGGTAGGAAAGGTTTTTGGAATCACTTCTTTTAGTCCAACGAAGAGAGTAGAAAATCCGACCTTAGAGGAGATTCAAAAAGCAGCTCTATCGGTCATTTTAGACACTAGCCCACAGCCGAGAACCTTCAAAGTAGAGGTTAAGCGGTCAAACAAAAGATTTCCTCACCGGTCCATGGAAATGAACCATTTGGTTGGGGGATATATCTTAAGGAATTTTGAGGGGATCAAGGTTGATGTCCATCAACCGGAGGTATTACTGCGAATTGAAATCCGAAATGAAGGTGCCTTTATTACGGCAACAAACGTACCCGCTTTTGGAGGGCTTCCTGTTGGGACAAGTGGGAAAGCGATGCTGCTTCTTTCAGGTGGTATTGACAGCCCTGTAGCAGGCTGGTTGGCTATGAAGAGGGGACTACGGATTGAAGGGATTCATTTTGAAAGTCCACCTTTTACAAGTGAACGTGCCAGACAGAAGGTATTGGATCTTGCAGGAATCGTAAGTCAATATGGGCAAGGAGAGATAAAGGTTCATATGGTGCCTTTTACGGAGATCCAAACCCAGATCAGACAGAAGTGCCCAGAGCACTATCTAATTACCATTATGCGTAGATTTATGATGCGGATTGCTGAACGGCTTGCGGTCAAGCAGAAGGCTTTAGCTATTGCAACTGGAGAAAGCCTTGGACAAGTGGCCAGCCAAACACTTGAAAGTATGCATACGATTAATCAGGTTACACGGTTCCCGATCATTCGTCCTGTTGTCACCATGGATAAAACAGAGATTATTCAGTTAGCTCACCGTATTGGAACGTATGAAACCTCGATCCTTCCATTTGAAGACTGCTGTACGATTTTTGTTCCAAAATCTCCTGTTACCCGTCCAAGTATAGAAAAAGCAATAAAATTCGAGGAAGAACTCGACATTGAACAATTAATTGAGGATGCGGTACAGAAAACAGAAGTGGTTCGTGTTTCCTTCGCCCAAAAGGAAGCGGTGAACATGGATTTATTCTAGGCAGCTGGAGAGGATGAACTTGGGTGATTGTACGATTTGAAAGAAATGGGAAGATCAAATACGGATGGGCAGTAGAGGATCGTATACGGGTTATTGAAGGAAACATCTTCGCTGCTGAGGAGTTAACGGTAATGACTGGCCTAGAGATTCCGTTAAATCAAGTGAGGCTTGATGCTCCGTGTGCACCCAAACAAGTTATTATGGTTAACGAGGATCTGTCTTACCATTCACTTCCTGCTAATGGAATCATTGGGCCTAGTGAGAAGATGGTTTTCCCTGCTTTAAGCTCTAGCCCACCGAATTATGGGTTAGCAATAGGAATTGTAATGAAACGAGATGCTAAGGAAATTCAGGCAATCGATGTGGATGATTACGTCATGGGCATGACAAACGTGCTGACTATTGGTTCTTGTGAACAACTTTTAATTGGTCCCGGGATCGTTCCTAAGTTAAAGTTAGGTGAATTCAAAATGAAATTAACCGTAAATGGGCAGACCAATCACTCATTAAATATGGGGGAATGGAAGATTGATCTTGCAAAATGGTTAGAGCAGTTAACTGCATCTATGACGCTATATGCAGGAGATATTCTTATTATAGACCTAGAAAGAACAGCTGCACTCGCATATCCAGAAGATCAATTCGAAGTCGTTACGGATGGATTCCTGATACCATTAGCTACTTCAATAAGTTATTGAATAAAAAAGTCTTGCGTTGAACGCAAGACTTTTTTATCATTTATTTTGAACGTTCTACTAGCCAATCCCCAATGGTTGGATAGGTTTGTTTAATCGCTTGACGACCAAAGACGATGGATACGTGGCCAGTTGGCATTAAGGCCAATGTCTTATCTATACTTCCTATTGCGTCCATTAATGGTTCCAACTGCTTGGGTTGAGCAATATGGTCTTTACTAGCCCCAATATTTAAGACGTTCGCTGTAATATTTTTGAGATTCACTCTTTGACCACGGACGATTAATTCTCCCTTGATCAGCTTATTATGTTGATAGAAATCTCGAATCCATTGACGGAATGCTTCACCTGGGAACGGGATACCATCATTCACCCATTTCTGCATAAGTTTCCAGCTATTGACGAAATTTTCACTGGAAGCACGATCTATTAGACTTACATAGGGTCCCATAAAGTTAACAATTGGCTTTAACATCTTATTTCCAATGTCTATCATCTCGGGTGGAACATTGCCTAAGGTGTCAACTACTTTATCTAGGTTAAAGTAGCGTTCATCTAGCCAGTTGGTAAACAAACCGAGATTCGAGAAATCAAATGGAGAAGCCATAAAGATTAAATTCTTAATAGGTAGATTTGGATGAAGTGAAGCAAAGATGGATGTCATCGTTCCGCCCATACAATAGCCTAGAACAGATACTTCACTAGCACCTGTATAACGTAGGACCTTCTTCAATGCACGAGGCATGTAATCCATAATAAAATCATCCAATTTCATATGCTTATCTTCTGGTCCTGGGGTTCCCCAATCCAAAAGATATACATCAAACCCACGATTCACTAAGTATTCAATTAGACTATTGCCAGGTGACAAGTCTAAAATATAGGGCTTATTAATAAGTGCATAAAACATAAGTAATGGTACACGTTGTGTCTTCTCCACATTGGGAGCAAAGCGATATAATGTAGATTTATTCTTTGTCCAAATAACTTCTTTTGGGGTTTGATAGACGATAGGATCTGGTTCTGTCGTTAGGACTTCATTGAACCGTTTGACCCTTTGCACCTGGGTTTTAATTTCCTCTGGTAACTCGCCGAATATATCCTCCCACTCTTGCACAGGGGACGCCATCATCATCTAGTTCCCTCCACTTATCTTTTGTATATTTTAAAGCGGTAATTACATGTATAGACCACCATTAACATTCAGTTGTTGCCCAGTAATATAATTTCCGTCAGCAACCAAGAAATAAACAGCACGAGCAATTTCAGTAGCCTGACCAAGGCGGCGAACAGGTACCTTAGAAACAATTTGCTCAAGTACTTCAGCCGGAACGTCTGCAACCATGTCTGTTTCAATGAAACCAGGGCAGATGGCATTGACTGTGATATTCGATCTGGCTGTCTCTAGGGCAAGGGATTTGGTGAAACCAATAATTCCTGCCTTCGAAGCTGCATAGTTGGTTTGTCCAAATCCACCAGCTTGACCAATAATCGAACTGATACTAATAATGCGACCATATTTTTGTTCAAGCATTCCTGGAAGCACAGCACTTGTCGTATTAAACACGCTATTAAGATTTACGTCAATAACCTTTTTCCAGTCATCTTCTCCTAATCTACGGAAGGTTTTATCACGTGTAACCCCAGCGTTATTTACGAGAATATCGACTTTACCGAAACGAGAGATTGTTTCTTCAACTAATACTTTGGCTTGGCTACTATCTGAAACATCTGCTTGACTAGCAAATGCTGATCCACCAAATCCTTCAATTTCTTTTACTAGACTGTTAGCTGCATCTGTATTGCTAACATAGTTAACAGCAACAGCTGCTCCATTTTTAGCTAATTCAAGAGCAATTGCTCTACCAATTCCACGAGATCCGCCTGTTACGATAGCTACTTTATTGTCGAGTGTTCTCATCTGTTTACATCCTCCCAAATAATCTAATCATTTTTTATCTGTAGTTCTATAGATTAATCGATATCTTTGGTTTTTACTTCTGTTGGAGGAATTACGTCCTCCACAGGGGTAGATAATGTAATTGCTGTTTCTCGATTAGCTTGTAGAAGATCGACTATTTGGTCCATTTTCTTGGATAGTCTCCCCATCTCTGTTTTAAGGGATTTAATTTCCTTGACTGCATCTAATTGTTTTAGGTTGTCAAGGATATCCTCTTCGATGGTTTGCTCTAGGTTATCAATTTTCTCTTCAATATTGATTACCATTGAAGCAACACTGGACAAATCTTGACGTGATGGCATATTGGCCTGCTCAAGATATTTCTCAGTTGATTTGCGAGCCATGTCTTGATACTGCAGATAGCCGTTTAAGCACTGCCCCATCCACTGAGAGAAATCTTCCTTGTGCATGGATTCGTCTATCGTCTGGCTCCATTGCTCTTCCATTTTGTCATACATCTGTTTCCACAGAGCAAATGGATCGAAAGACATCTGCTGGGTCATCCTTTCATCTCCCTTACCTACTCAAACAAACGAGTGTTTAGTTATTCTCTGAAAATGAAATTAATAGTGCATAATTCCATTTCCAAAATGATTAGCTCCTATCCTCTTACTATATGTAAATAGGAGTGTCGAATGTTGCAAAACCCATAAGCAACCTTACAGATTAGATTATAGTAAAGATGGAAAATGATCTCAAATAAATTCCTTCGACAATAAAATGAACAATTCATAAATATCATCATAATTTGTCGTTTTGTGGAATTTTACTGGAAACACTTGACAGTTAGGACTGTATAGGTGTAAATTACACATAGAAGTAAAACGCCAAATACAATCACTAAACAGGAAAGAGGGTTGCAGATGAAAGCAGATGATAAATGGACGATACCCGGAGGCCCTCCGAAAAACATGATGGTTCCTGTTTTGCTTCTGATCTTAAATGGATGGAATGCACATGGATATGAATTAATTCAGCAATTGATGCGATTTGGTTTCCAATCCATCGATCAGGGCAATGTTTACCGGACATTAAGGCAGCTTGAGAAGGATAATATGGTCAAATCGGTTTGGGATACAACTTCAGGTGGTCCGGCTAAGAGAGTATATTCTATAACTGATGCAGGGAAGGAATACCTAGAGTCATGGGCAACTGTTCTTGAACAATATCAAAGGATGCTAGATCAATTCTTTAATATGTACACACAGTTTTTTATTCCTATTCCAGGTCTTAAGCCCAAGATGAAGGATGAAGAAGAGCAAGACTAAGAGGATTTTCTTTCATTTGACATGATGGCAGCCAATTGGCTTCAATCATATAAATTAAATTTCTAGGAGGATGTAAAAATGGCACAAGCGACAAAAAGGCCTGAGATTATATCAACAACACCGGTGAATGTATTTGATACTATGTGGGATGGATGGCTTAATAGTGTGAAAATCATCCATGGATACCAACGCGAGATGGAAGGCGTAACCAAACAGGCAGTGGAACGTCAAAAGGATATCTGGCAGCAAACAAGAGAGAACTTGGAGAAATTGGAAACAGAAGTAAATAAATTTATCAATGATGCTAAAGCTAATTTGTTAGAAAATGTGAAGAATGTGAACGGGGAAACCGTTTCTAAGAATATGGATGATTGGAGTAAGCGTTCTGAAGAAGTGGTCAACAAAATCCAACAGCTTTATGGCACTCCAGGTAAAGCGTGTGGCAGCCTTATTGGCAAATCATTAGATCAACTAGAATCTACTATGGTAGGTTTAATGTCCCAACAGCAAAAGAGCCGTGAAGAAGTTCAGACCCTTCTTGAGAATTTCACTGATCAAGTAAAGAAAACGAATAAAGGCTTAATTGAATCCTGGGAAACAAATCGTAGTACTGCATTCAATATCTTTAAATAATTCAAATGAAGGTATCTTCTAGAGGGAATCAAATCTCCCCGGAAGATACCTTTTTATATAACTTATGCTAACTTTAAAATCTTTTTCTTTATAAAGAGTACACAAACCAATAGGAATACAGAAAAAAGTACAATGGTTCCACCAGAAGCCCAGTCTAGATTATATGCCATAACGAGTCCTCCAATGACCGAGGTCTCGGCAAAAAGCACACTATACCATATCGTTTGGGTGAAACTTCTTGAGATTTGTAAAGAAGCTGCTACAGGTAGTGTGATGAGAGCTGAAACAAGTAAAATCCCAACGATGCGCATAGAAATTGCAATGGTTAAAGCAACTAGTATAATAAATACCAAGTTCACAAATCGTTTTTTGATCCCGGAAATTTGGGCATATTCTTCATCGAAGGATAAGGCAAACAGTTCTTTGAAAAGAATGTAGATCGATAGAATAACTAAGGTACCAACGATAAAGATTGTCCATAAATCCTCTTGACTAACGGCAACTACACTACCGAATAGATAAGAAAATAAATCCACATTAAATCCTTTAGCAATGCTGATCAGTACCACTCCGAGTCCAATTCCCGTAGATAGAATAATCGGTATGGCTAATTCTTGATAGAATCGATAGGCCTTACGCAGCTGTTCCATAAAGAGAGAACCAATCACAGAGAAAAGCATCCCTAAATACATGGGATTGACGTCGTGAAAAATAGCTACTTTTTTCCCTAACAACAGGCCTGCAGCAAGCCCAGACAGAGTAATGTGCGATAAAGCATCAGCCATAAGTGAAAGCCGACGAACAACAAGAAACACACCTATAGTAGGGCAAACAAAACCAATGATGAGCCCTGCAAGGATTGCGTTACGAAGAAAATCATATTGAAATAAATACTGCCACATGGCTACTCCTTCATCTCCCTAATGGTGATGTTCTACCAAATTCATTTGGGATCCATATGTTTTTTCTAAAATGCTACTCTGAAGCAGCTGGAATTCAGCAGGGTTACCATGGAAATGGATATGTTTATTAAGGCAAGCCACCTTACCTACATATTGTGTCATCATCCCAATATCATGTGTAACCAATAACATAGTCATGTCGTGTTTGGTGTGAAGTTTACCTAATAGTTGATAGAAACGTTCGACGGATTCTGTATCTACGCCAACAGTTGGTTCATCAAGAATGAGAAGCTCTGGATTGGATACAAGGGCACGAGCAATAAATGCACGTTGTTGTTGTCCACCAGAGAGTTGTCCAATATTTCTTGAATGAAAATCGGAAAGCCCAACTTCTTCAATAGCCTCGTGAATGCGTTCTTTATCCCACTTAGAAAGCCTTCTCCATAAGCCAAGCTTCCCATAAAGCCCCATTGAGACCACTTCATAAACTGTAGCAGGAAAACCACTATTAAAGCTATTCGCTTTTTGAGAAACATATCCGATTTTATGCCACTCTTTAAAGGATTTTACGGGTTGTTTAAATAGTTTTACTTCCCCATTCTTAGGGGGCAGTAAACCTAGAATAATTTTGAGAAGGGTAGATTTTCCAGAGCCATTCGGGCCTACCAGCCCGACGTAATCTCCTTTATTTACGATAAAATTCACATCCTCCAAAACTGGAGTTTGACCATAGCTATAATTAACATCAATACACTCAATAATTTGATTCATAGGGGGTGTTCTTTAAGTCTCCCTTCTAGATCTGAAATAGAATCATTCCGATTTATTAGTCTCTAGTCGTTCATTTTAACATAGTAATCTCTCTTTTATAAGTCCAAAATTGATAAGTCTTACTATATCATTCAGAAAAAGCATAAGGAGAAAATTTACCTTGCTTTAGTCGTTAAGTTAGGCAACATAAATAAGATTCCAACACCAGCGATTAGACTAGCAAGAAACAGACTAATCCAAATCCATAAATGTAGAGGGAAATGAAGCCATTCTAAGAGCCCTGCAAGGAATAAAAGAGCAATCATGGACAGGGTTCCAAAGGAATACAAATGAACAGATTTTTTTCCTATAAATGTTACCTTAGGATTGTTTTCTTGGAATAAATAATACAGTAAAAAGCTACTGACAAATCCGAGTAGCGTAAGATGTAAATAACCAATAATAACCTGACGATTTGAAGGAATCATCTCAGCGAGAATGGGCAAGGATTCGAATGTCTCCATCAAGGATTTAATCCCTAAGCATAAGAAGGAGATCTGGAGTAACCATTGGGCTGATTTTTCTTTGCCGTATAGTTTCCAAACGATTTTTAGAAATAGGGTAGTAGCTACTAATTGTAGTATAGCTCCTACTATACCGATCCCTTCGAGGACCGATGGGAGCCCATACCACATAATCGCCGGGATAAAAGAAGGGAACACACTACTAAGTAGGATTGCGTATTGCCATTTGGCTTGTTTTATGGAATAGGGAAGGTCTAGTAATAGATAGGTGGTTCCCATCAATATAAAGGTAAACCAACCATTATACTGTAAGTGCAAGTAGAGAAAGATGAATACATTGAATATGGGGGTGTTGCTTAAACCCTTTGCCCCAACAACGGCTAAAGCCCAAGGTCCTACTGAGGAAAGTAGCATAAGGATAACACCTGTATTAAAGAAGAGTTGAACGATCAGCGGTAAGTGATTCTTACGATGTTTAAAATAGACAAAGGCAAAGAAATAGGAAAGAAATATGTGAATGGTTGAAAAGAGGATAGAAAATAGGGCATATCCTTGTAAGGTAAAGGATATGAGCATTCCTAAAACAGATAGGTGTGTCCCATAAAAAATGAATTTCATGGAAGGACTATTGTGGACATGCTCCGGAAGACAGTATTTGACCAAAATAGCAATGAGCATAAAGTAAACCCAACCTAGAAAAGCAACATGTGAATGGGCATGAACAAGATGCATAAATTGGAGCTCCGGAATGATGGGTATTATCATTTTTAGACGAAGGATAAGCCCAAGGACAATGATGACAAAGAAATAAATTAAGCCAGAACCAATCATTTTCTTTACCATATATACCTACGCTTTCTTTTTTTAGTATATCAGAATTATATTTTATTATATTATAAGAAAAACTATGATCAGAAGCCAATTCAAAAACAAAAATGTTGACAAAATCCAACAATTCTTATAATATTACCAGTAATTAGTTTGAAAATTTAATATGTTACTCTTATCAAGAGAAGGTGGAGGGAATGGCCCTATGAAACCCGGCAACCGGCTAACAGATGTAAGTGTTAAGCACGGTGCTAATTCCTACAAAATGATGGAATCATTTTGAGAGATAAGGAGATCGTTATTGATGAACATAACGATTCAGGGCCCTTATCTAGAGTAGATAGGGTTTTTTTGTGTTTAGGAATCTAAGACCTGCAACGTAAGAGAGGAGAAGAAATCTATGGAGTTAGAAACAAAATTAGCGCAGATTGGAAATCGAAAAGAAAAAACAACGGGAGCGATTAGCTTTCCAGTGACTTTTTCTACCGCTTATTTACACCCAGGACTTGGAGAGAGCACAGGCTTTGATTACGCGAGAACAGCTAACCCCACTCGTTCCGTTCTTGAAGAAGCGATTGCCGTAATTGAGGAAGGGGACAAGGGATTTGCTCTTGGTTCTGGAATGGCTGCCATCCAACTGATCATGAGTCTATTTAAGCCTGGAGATCATTTTATTGCCTCTCTAGATTTATATGGTGGAACCTACCGACTTTTTGAACAGGTTCTAAGACCATATGGACTTACCTTTCAATATGAAAATATTCGCACGGGTGAAGATTTAGAGAAGTGTTTAACTCCTGAAACAGCAGCTGTCTTTATTGAAACACCAACTAATCCAATGATGATTACGGCAGATATTGCAAGTATTGCCTCAGTTGCTAAGCAAAATAACCTGCTTACGATTGTTGATAACACTTTCCTCTCACCGTATTATCAAAAGCCTTTAACCCTAGGGGCGGATATTGTGTTCCATAGTGCTACTAAGTATTTAGCTGGTCATAATGATGTACTTGCTGGATTGGTTGTATCGAAAGGAGAACAGCTCTCGCAAAAACTGGGATTCTTGCATAACTCCATTGGAGCTATTCTAGGTCCAATGGACAGTTGGTTGCTCATGCGGGGGATGAAAACACTTGCTCTACGTATGGAACGGCATACAGAGAATGCACGTCAAATGGTTGCTTACCTTAAAGAACATTCATTGGTAACCGATGTTCTCTATGCAGGGGAGGGAGGCATGATCTCTTTCCGTGTAATAGAAGCAGCATTAATTCCACATCTATTAAGAAATCTTAAGGTTGTTTCGTTTGCTGAGAGTCTTGGTGGGGTTGAAAGTCTACTAACCTATCCAGCTGTACAAACCCATGCTGATATCCCTATAGAAATCCGCGAGGCGGTTGGCGTTTGTGAACGGTTACTTCGTTTCTCAGTTGGAATTGAGCATATAGATGATTTAATTGCAGACATTGAGCAGGCACTTGAACAAGCCCGTGCTGCTGTGAATGAAGGGAGAGAATGAAGCATGAAGTTTTCAACGAAATTAATACACAATGAACATAAGGTTGATCCTCATACAGGAGCTAGTTCCACACCGATATATTTGGCCTCAACTTATCATCAATTTGATATCGATCACCCGGGGACTTATGATTACGCTAGATCCGGGAACCCCACTCGTGAGGCATTAGAGCATATCATTGCTGAGCTTGAGGGAGGTGTAGCTGGATTTGCGTTTGCTTCGGGGATGGCAGCTATTTCTACTACATTTCTCCTGTTTTCAGCAGGTGAGCATGTCATTGTATCAGAGGATGTTTATGGTGGGACATACCGTATTCTAACAGAAGTTCTTTCTCGTCTGGGAATTCGTTCTACATTAGTGGATACAACAGATATAGCAGCCATTGAAGCGGCACTTACTCCTGAGACGAAGGGTGTTTACATTGAGACACCATCTAACCCATTGCTTAAAGTAACCTCCATTCGTCAAGTAACTGAATTCGCGAAGAAAAACAATTTGATTACGATCGTTGATAATACATTTCTTACTCCTTTCTATCAAAAACCATTAGACCTAGGAGCAGATATTGTACTGCATAGTGCAACGAAATTTATCTCAGGGCATTCAGATATTGTTGCTGGACTAGCTGTTGTTAAAGATGAAAGTTTAGCCAAAAGGCTTGGATATTTACAAAATGCATTTGGAGCTATTCTTGGTGTACAAGATAGCTGGTTAGTACTTAGAGGTTTAAAAACTTTAAAGGTACGTTTGGAGGCATCAACCGCAAGTGCTGAGAAAATTGCTAAATGGCTTAGTCAGCAATCATACGTGAAAGCTGTTTACTACACAGGGCTTCCAACACATCCAGGTCATGAGGTTCAGAATAGTCAGGCCTCTGGGCATGGTGCGGTTCTATCCTTTGACCTTGGAAGTGGTGAATTGGCTCGTAAGTTGATGAAAAGTGTGCAAATTCCAGTCGTTGCCGTTAGCTTAGGATCTGTTGAATCTATCCTTAGCTATCCTTGCAGAATGTCTCATGCATCCATGCCTGAAGAAGAAAGAAAATATAGAGGCATTACGGATGGCTTACTACGTCTATCGGTTGGTTTAGAGGATTCTGATGACTTAATTCGTGATTTAAAGAATGCACTAGAAACAGAGTAAGCCTTCCCATTAGACCTTAATGTTGCAAAATCGAAGAACGTGAAGTAAGATGTGAGTAACTTTAATTGGAAAAGGTAAGATAAGACTATGACGAAAAGAATTTTCTCAGGAATACAGCCAAGTGGGTTGATGACCTTAGGCAATTATATTGGTGCCATGAAACAATTTGTGGAGCTTCAGGACGAAGGGGATTGTATCTTCTGTGTAGTAGATCTACACGCGTTAACGGTTCCACAAGAACCCGAAAAATTAAGAAATAACCTTAAATCCCTAGTAGCTATGTTCTTGGCAGCAGGGATTGATCCGAATCGTTCCCACCTTATGGTGCAATCCCATGTGAAGGAGCACGCTGAATTAGGTTGGCTGATGCAGTGTGTGTCTTATATGGGTGAATTAGAGAGGATGACACAATTTAAGGATAAGTCAAATGGTAAAGCAGTGGTAACCTCTGCCCTATTTACATATCCGGCCCTTATGGCAGCTGATATCTTACTCTATGATGCTACACATGTTCCTGTTGGAGAAGATCAGAAGCAGCATTTGGAGCTTACAAGAGATATTGCGGTTCGTTTTAATCATCGTTTTGGTGAAACATTTGTCGTACCAGAACCGATGATTCCGAAGGTTGGGGGGAGAGTCATGTCCCTAGATGACCCTACCAAGAAGATGAGTAAGAGCAATCCAAATGAAGGCAGTTATATTGCTTTACTTGATCCACCGGAAACTATCGTGAAGAAAGTTAAACGTGCAGTGACAGATTCAGAAAATGAAATTCGTTTTGATCCTGAAAATAAACCAGCGATAAGTAATCTACTAACGATTTATTCCTTATGTGCCAATGAACCGATGGATCAATTGGTTTCGCGCTATCAAGGTGTTGGCTATGGAACATTTAAATCGGATGTAGCTGATGCTGTTGTAGCGGCACTAAAACCGATCCAGGATCGATATGCTCAAATCATTGAAGGTGGCGAAATTGACCGGGTTCTCCTTCAAGGGGCTGAATATGCATCTGCTTATGCTTCTAAGAAGATGGTGGATGTTAAGGAAAAAATGGGTTTAATTCCAAGGGAATTACTTAAGGGGTAGAGACTGCTAAGATGAGCAGTCTCTTTTTTTATCTTTGATACATAGTATTCCTTGCTAAGGGGAAAATAAGTTTACTCTTTCTTGAGAGGTGACTGTGATGAGCAACAAGAAAAAAAGAAGCATAAAATCCCCATCTATGGAAGGAACCATCCCGCATCAAATTGATTCGCCTTCTTACGTGGATGCACAAATGAAAGAGGATATAAAAAAACCATTCATTAACAAGTATGGCGTTGTTATTGGTGATAACTTTTATGATTCTCCAAATTCTCCATTAAATAATTGGAGTAAGGATACTGATCCGGCGATTATGGCTGGTGATGAATGGGTGCACCCAACGAATGATATTGGTTGGAATACAAGTGAAAACCAAGAATTATTAGAAAAGGGTATTGCCCCTCAGGGATCACGTTTCATGCATCCGGATAAAGATGTTAGCTATGGAAGAGATTAAGAAAAAATAACAACAGAACTGATACCAAGGTATTTGGTATCAGTTTGTTTTTTTATCTTCGAAGAAATAGGGGTAGAAAGTGGGATTTCGTATGAAACCGTTCGCGCCTATGTCTAGGGTGAAGCTTGCACATGGATGGAATTTTACAGCCTGATTTTTTAGCGTTTGTACACGAAATGATATGGTACAATTTGGATAGTATAGTTCAAAAAAACTATTTTCTACAGACTTAAAAGAAGTAAGAGGAGACGAAGAATAATGAGAATGGTTGATTTAATTAAAAAGAAGAGAGATGGTCATGAGCTAAGTTTATCTGAATTGAATTTTATTATAGAGAATTATACCAATGGATCGATCCCTGATTATCAAATGGCTGCTTGGGCCATGGCAATTTATTTTCAGGGGATGAACTCCCGAGAGATTGCTGATCTTACTTGGGCTATGGTTAAATCGGGTGATGAGGTTGATTTGTCCGCAATCATTGGAGTGAAAGTGGATAAACACAGCACGGGCGGGGTTGGGGATACAACGACACTGATCTTAGGTCCGCTTGTGGCAGCAGCGGGTGTTCCTGTTGCTAAGATGTCTGGGAGAGGGCTTGGTCATACAGGAGGGACTATAGATAAGCTTGAATCCATTCCGGGGTTTCAAACACGGTTGAGTAAAGAAAATTTTATTGAAAATGTAAATCGAATCAAGTTGGCTGTTGTTGGACAGAGTGGCAACCTAGCACCTGCTGATAAGCTGCTTTATGGCTTGCGTGATGTAACAGCTACGGTAGATTCTATTCCACTTATCGCAAGTTCGATTATGTCTAAGAAGATTGCATCGGGGGCGGATGCGATTTGTTTAGATGTGAAGACTGGGGATGGCGCTTTCATGAAGACTTTAGAGGGAGCTACCGAGTTAGCTAAGACCATGGTGGATATTGGAGCACAGGTGGGAAGAAAAACAATCGCTGTAATTAGTGATATGAATCAACCTCTTGGTTATGCTGTTGGGAATGCCTTGGAGGTGGAAGAGGCCATCGCTACACTTCGTGGAAGAGGGCCAGAGGACTTGACTGAACTTTGTTTGGTATTAGGTGCACATATGACGGTATTGGCAGGGAAAGAACCGGATTATGATACCGCTTATAAACGGCTACGACATATTCTAAAAACAGGAGCAGCTTGTGAGAAATTAAAAGAATTTATTACTGCACAGGGCGGGGATCCAAGGGTGGTGGACGATCCGCAGCTGCTTCCCCAAGCTAGCTACAAAATCGAAGTAAAGGCAAATGACTCCGGATTTGTATCGTCTATTAAAGCTGAACAAATTGGGAACATAGCCATGACGCTAGGAGCGGGGCGTAAAACCAAAGAGGATACCATTCATTTAGCAGTTGGGGTGCTCTTGTGTAAGAAGGTGGGTGACTCAGTACAAGTAGGTGAAACCATTGCCGTTTTGTATGCAACTGATTTAAGACAGATTGAGGAATTACGGAAGGCTATGATCGGAGCATACGAGATCACAGCAGAGAAAGTAAATCCACTACCCTTGATCTATCAAGTCATCGATTAAAAAGGATGTGACATACACCATGAAAGAGGTTCTCTTGTCATTACTTGCAGGGATGATTGTTGGGGTTGTCTTCAAACTAATTAGGCTCCCCATCCCTGCACCTCCAGTATTTTCAGCCGTGGTTGGGATTTTCGGTATTTATTTCGGGGGAAAGCTTGTGGAAATTGTACTAAGATTGCTTGGGAAACACTAGTGGGGTCACCAGAAACGGATGGCCCCGCAGAATCTTTCTGCATATTTACTTTCTAAGAGAGGTTCTATTTTCACATGAAAATTAGAATTAGAAGCATGCAGCATAAGTCCGTCTCCTGCATATAAACCGACGTGGTCGATAAGGCCAGTTTCTTGGCAGAAATACATTAAGTCACCTGACCTAAGTTCATGACGTTGAATTTCTAACCCTTTTTCTTTTCCCACCTGATACTGTGCTGAAGCATCACGAGGAATGAGAATTCCACAGGACTTATGTACTGTATAGGTTAGTCCAGAGCAATCATAAGCAAAGCTAGACATTCCTGACCATAGATAAGGAACGCCGAGAAATTGTTTTGCTGTCTTTACGATTTTCTCCCCTTTCTCATTTGCTTGTAGGAGATTAAGTGAACCTACCGTTATATCCTCTTGTCGAAAATACCCTATTAGATCGGTAGGAAGATAAACATATACCTTATCCTTCGTTTGTTTCTGTAAGGGCAGCTGTGTTAAATAGGAGGTAAGTAAGGTTTTAGTCTCGGTTGTTAAAACCGCTTCATTAGCCATCACAGAAACAATTGATTCTGAATCGTATTTCTGATCAAAGATAGGATCGAATCCGATCTGTTTCGCTGGAATCCATCCCGGATACCCTATCTCGTTCTTAGGTGTGTATTGATCAGGGACAAGGCAATAGCACCATTCATCTTGCTGTTTAAGGATTTTTATTCGGGTACCGTATAAGACTTGAGTTTGGACTGCATTTTGATTGATGAGCCAGATGCGTTCTTCCGTAGTCATTTGGTTTAGCCATGTGGGGATATGAACGGAGTGGGATAGGGCTATAGAATCTATCTTCCTAGGATGTACAGGTGATGTCCATAGGGTTGCGACAGAAACGACAATGTATCCGTTTTTCAAGGGGTCTCATCCTTTCGTATAGAGCACTTATTTCAGTATATCCGTTATTTCGTTACTAATGATGGATTCAACTACTTCTTCGAAAATGCTTCGATAGAATTTTTTCTTATTTGGAAACCGAAATGACAAATAGTATAATGTTGACAAATGGGTTTTTAGAGGAATAGGAGAAAAGTTAATGTCAAAAGAAATGAATGTGGAGTTAATTGCAACTTCCACCTTTGGGTTAGAGTCTGTTGTAGCTGAAGAAGTGAAAGAACTTGGCTTTAAGGATGTAGTTGTAGAAAATGGGAAAGTAACATTCTGTGGCGATTTATCCGCCATACCTAAGGCCAACCTATGGCTTCGCACAGCAGACCGTGTTCGTATTAAAATCGGTGAATTTGAAGCCAAAAGCTTCGAGGAGCTGTTTGAGAAGGTGAAGGCTCTTCCATGGTCGGATTGGTTGCCTGTTGATGCACAGTTTCCGGTAGAAGGGAAATCAGTGAAATCAACCTTATTTAGTATTTCTGATTGCCAGGCCATTACGAAGAAGGCCATCGTTGAACATATGAAGCAAAAATATAAAAAAGAATGGTTTGATGAAACAGGACCATTATTTAAAATCGAAGTAGCTCTCCTTAAAGATATAGCCACACTGACCATTGATTCTAGTGGCGTTGCCTTACATAAGCGTGGATACCGCACACTAATTGGGGGAGCACCGCTTAAAGAGACGATGGCTGCAGCATTGATTCGATTATCGCGCTGGAAGCCTGATACAGTATTAGTAGACCCGTTATGTGGTTCAGGTACAATTCCCATTGAAGCCGCTCTAATTGGACAAAATATCGCCCCAGGGATGAATCGTGAGTTTGCTTCTGAGGAATGGCCAATTATTGGTCGTGATCTTTGGCGGGAAGCACGCAAAGAGACCCATGATTTGGCACGATATGATCAACCGCTAGAAATTATTGGTACAGATATCGATGATGAGGTTTTAAAGATTGCACGTGTCAATGCGGAAGAGGCAATGGTTGGAGACTATATTCATTTTCAACGGCATTCCGTAAGGGAACTTCGTTCAAGAAAAAAATATGGTAAGATTATTTGTAACCCTCCATATGGTGAACGTCTTGGTGAGGAAAAAGAAGTAGAGCAATTATACCGGGAAATGGGTCACGTATTTCAGGCGTTAGATACCTGGTCTTACTATGTCATTACCTCGAATGAAAACTTTGAACAGCTTTTTGGAAAGCGAGCATCCAAAAAGAGAAAGCTCTTCAACGGAAACATTAAGGTTGATTATTATCAATTCTTTGGTCCAAGACCTCCTCTGCCAAACAGAGAAAGGGATTAGATAATGAAAAATGGGGTTACCCAAGAGTAGGATCTCTTTGGGTAGCCCCTTTATTTGTATCGAGTCATTTGCATTTTCTATTTATAGGGTTAAACCCGCACAATCTCAGCTTCTTTGGGTTGATCATTTTCTGTTGTTTCACCAAAGACAGGCCACCACTTGCATTGATCCTCCTGTAGCATTTCCATGGAACGGGTAGGCCCCCAACTTCCTGCTGGGTAAGGGAGAAGAGGATTAAGTCCTTTTTGCCAAGCTGTTGAAATTGGATCGACAAACTTCCACGCAAGAGAAACTTCATCCCAACGAGTAAAATAAGTAGAATCCCCTTCAAGACAATCTTGAATCAGTCGTTCATAAGCTTCAGGCGTATTTGTGTTGGTTTCACAATTTTGGCAGAAGTCAACAGGAATCGGTGTGACAATCCCATCGAGTCCAGGCTTTTTGGCATTGATTTTGAAATAAATCCCTTCCTGAGGGAAGATCCGAATGCTTAGCAGATTAGGTTCTAGATTACCATTTTTGTTAAAGTAAAGATGTGACGGAAGACTTTTGAATTGAATCAATATTTCCGTAGATTTTACTGGCATCCTCTTCCCTGTTCGAATATAGAAGGGAACACCTGCCCAACGGAAGTTATCAATATAGAGCCTAGCGGACACGAAGGTCTCTGTATTGGATTCAGGAGATACTCCATGTTCTTCCCGATATCCTTTCACCGCCTCATGATTCATTTGGCCATTGGTATATTGTCCACGTACTACATTTGTCGCAACATCATTTTCATTATATCTGCGTAAGGATCGGAGGACTTTTACCTTTTCATCCCGTATGGCTTCCGTTACAAGTCTACTTGGGGGCTCCATAGCAATCATCATGACCATCTGCAGCATGTGATTCTGGATCATATCACGCAGAGCACCAGATTTCTCATAATATCCTCCTCGTTCCTCAACACCAACTGTTTCACTCGAGGTGATTTGCACATTAGAGATGTATCGATTATTCCATAAGGGTTCAAAAAACGAGTTGGCAAAACGAATCACTTCAATATTTTGTACCATTTCTTTACCCAGATAATGATCGATTCGGTAGATCTCTTCTTCTTTGAATACCTTACTAATGGTTTCATTTAGTTCTAAAGCAGATTGATAATTATGACCAAAAGGTTTTTCAATAACTAACCGATTCCATCCCTTTCCATTCAACAGATTTGCTTTTTGAACATTAAGGGTCACGGGACCAAATAGTTCAGGAGCAATGGCAAGGTAAAAAATACGATTTCCGGGTATATTGAATTGGGTCTCGAAGGTGCTTACCTTATCGTTAATCTTGTTGTATTGTATTTCGTTTGTTAGATCCACACTCACGTAGTCTAAGTGCTGGGAAAATTTTGACCATAAAGGATCGTCACTTGTTGAATGAAGTGGGCCAAATTCCTTTAGTGAATCCATTACATGCTGTTTAAAGGCATCTGTTCCCATGTCCTTGCGTGCGACTCCAACAATGGAAAATTGATCAGATAATAAGCCGCGGCGAAAAAGACTGAAAAGAGCAGGGTAAAGCTTTCGTTTAGCTAAATCTCCTGTAGCACCGAATAAGATAATGGTTGAAGAATGCATATGTTGCCTCCGTTATTTTCGTCAATCTTTTGTTTATTATTGTTCCGTAATCAATCTTAAAGTATCACGCGACTGTAGAAGTTTAAGAGCATCTCCTGCCAGAAACATAGATCCAGTGAACAAGATTCCATCATCCTCTGTTAGATTCTGAAGAGCATAATGAAAGGCATCCTCTAAACAATCAAAGAGTAGACACTTGCTTTCGAATTCCTGGATATACGAATGGAGTTGATCCCTATTTGACGTTCTCTGAGTATTCGAATGGGGAGTTAACAGCAAAGTTCCTTCAATTGACTTCAGACGACTAACCATTCCTGCTACATCCTTGTTGCTTGAGAATCCAACGATTAGATAGGCATGTTTACATCCAAGTTTGCGAACAGTATCACAAAATTGTCTAATTTCCTCCTCATTATGGGCTCCATCTACAACAATTAGTGGTGAATTGGATATGATTTCAAACCGACCTGGCGGTTTCGTTTGCAAAATACCATTACATACCTGTTCGAGTTCAATCTTATATCCTGCGTCTTTAATAAGAAGAGAGGCTTTCATCGCAAGTGCTATGTTATTCCATTGAAAGTCTGGAAGGTCATTTAATGGGATTGGGAATTCTAACTCCTCATCTGAATAAATCATGTTCGTTTCCTTGTTCTCCATGTGGAAATGTTCACCTAAAGCGAAGAAAGGAGCTTCTTTTTTCAACGCTTCCTCCCGTAGGATTCTAATCGCTTCTGGAACCATAGCTCCTGTAATCATCTGCTTCTTATATTTAATAATCCCTGATTTATCGTAGGCAATGGATTCATGAGTATTTCCTAATAGGAATTCATGATCCTTATGTATGTTCGTAATGATCGAAAGAAGCGGGTCAAAATAAGAGCATGGGTCTGAATATCCACCAATCCCAGATTCAATAAGGATGAAATCCACCGGATCCTTCAAAAATAGATGTAATCCTACTGTGAGGAATATTTGATTGTAATTAGGGGGATAGATCGATAGGCATGATTCAAAAACCGGTAATAGCTCGTTTATTTTATTCAATATTTCAGCCTCAGGCAAGGGCTTTTGGTTCCTTTGGATCCTCTCAGAGAAGGAAATAAGATGTGG
This sequence comes from Bacillota bacterium, assembly GCA_035254305.1. Lineage (GTDB taxonomy): Bacteria > Bacillota > Bacilli > Aneurinibacillales > RAOX-1 > DATFAS01. The sequence goes on along the minus strand of DATFAS010000179.1, from coordinate 12,900 downwards.
ACTTTGGATCAACCCTACATGATAGCCATTCGCCTGAAGGATGGATGAAAGAAACAGCTGAGTAGAACCTTTACCACATGTTCCTGTGATTAGGATAATTGGAATAGGATATTCGGTAAGTCCTGTTTGCTCTGCAAGAAAGGACATGGTCAACAAGTGTTCTCCATTTCTTCGTTGTGTTGGTTTTTGAGCTAGCTGTGCTAAAAATTGCTGTGCATTCATGCCGTTTCTCCCTTGCTCACGATTAATGACATAATTATAGTCCAATGCGTTAGGCATTTAAAAGAAAAATCTTAGTATGCTGGAAGGTAGCTTTTCTACCGCTTTTTCGGTAATATGAAATAATGATCGAAAAGAAAAAAAGAGGTGTCAAAAGCATGTCGGGACTTAAAGTTGAACTGAAAGACGGGAGTGTCCGTGAAATTGAAGCTGGTATAAATCTACGTGATTTAGCTGGACAGATCTCGAGCAAGTTAAAGAAAGAGGCTTTAGTTGGTAGTATTGACGGTCGCCTAGTCGATCTTACCACTCCAATAACAGAATCTTGTAAAATAGAGTTATTTACTGCTGAAGATGAACAGGGCCTTGAGGCATTACGCCATTCAACCGCCCACCTAATGGCTCAAGCAATCCAAAGATTGTGGCCGGAAGTGAAGTTAGCCATTGGACCTGTTATAGAAGATGGCTTCTATTATGATTTAACGGGCCGGACGATTTCCTCCGATGAATTTGAGCTTATCGAGAAGGAAATGCAAAATATCGTTAAAGAAAATCTTAAAATTGAACGTAAGGAAGTTAGTAGAGAGGAAGCATTAGCTTTCTTCGAACCAAAAGGGGAAAAGTATAAGCTAGAAATTATTCGTGACTTACCTGAGGGTTCTACCATTACTATGTATTCTCAGGGTGAGTTTACGGATCTTTGTCGTGGTCCTCATTTACCTTCCACTGGCTATATTAAGGTATTTAAGTTGATGTCACTTTCTGCTGCTTACTGGCGTGGAGATGCCAAGAACGATTCCTTGACTCGTATCTATGGAACGGTTTGGCCGAAGAAGGAACAATTGGCACAATATCTAGATCGACTAGAGCAAGCGCGTAGACGTGACCATCGTCGTATAGGTAAAGAGCTGAAGATTTTTGCTAACACCTCCGAGATTGGGCCTGGATTACCATTATGGCTTCCGAATGGAGCTAAAATCCGCCGTACACTGGAAAGATATATCGTCGATTTAGAAGAAAGTCTCGGCTATAACCATGTGTATACACCTGTTCTTGCTAACGTAGAGTTATACAAGACTTCTGGGCACTGGGATCATTATCATGAGGATATGTTCCCACCTATGGAGATGGATGGGGAAATGTTTGTTCTGCGCCCCATGAACTGCCCCCACCATATGATGGTGTACAAGCAAGAGAAACGTAGCTACCGTGAATTACCGATTCGAATTGCGGAGTTAGGAATGATGCACCGTTATGAGGCGTCTGGAGCTGTTTCAGGACTTCAGCGTGTTCGTGCTATGACACTTAATGATGCGCATATCTTCTGCCGTCCAGATCAGATTCAAGAAGAATTTAGCCGTGTGGTTCAATTAATCAGACAAGCTTATAAGGATTTGAATATTACAGACTACTGGTTCCGTTTATCCTATCGTGATCCAGAGGATAAAGAAAAGTATGTGCAGAATGATCAATTATGGGAAATGGCCCAAGCCATGCTTAAGAAGGCTATGGACGAGCTTGGATTGCCTTATAAAGAAGTCGAGGGAGAGGCAGCATTCTATGGCCCTAAGCTTGATGTTCAGGTGAAGACAGCCATTGGTAAAGATGAAACACTTTCAACCATTCAGCTTGACTTCTTATTACCTGATCGTTTTGAGCTTGAGTTTATTGGAGATGATGATAAACCACACCGCCCAGTAGTTATTCATAGAGGTATTCTTTCTACAATGGAACGTTTGACTGCGTACCTCATTGAAGTATATGAAGGGTCTTTCCCTGCTTGGTTAGCTCCAACACAAGTAAAAGTATTGACGATTACTAACGAGTTAGAGGGATATGTAACCGAGGTTGTTCAAAAGCTGCAAAAGGCAGGAGTTCGTGTAGAGCTGGATAATCGAAATGAGAAGATTGGTTATAAGATCCGTCAAGCCCAATTAGAGAAGGTTCCATATATGGCTGTTATTGGTCGTAATGAAGCGGAGAATGGACAAGTCGCTGTTCGCAGAAGAGGCGAAGGGGATATTGGTACAATGTCTGTTGATGACTTTACTAAGATGCTTATTGAAGAAATTGCAGAAAAGAAATAAGTATACAAAAGAGATATTCACTTATGTGGATATCTCTTTTTTTATTTTTACAATAGATGAATTTGTTCATGAGGTATATAAGTTCTTGCTTGTAAAGGTAACATATTAAAAACTATCGTACCTTTCGGTGATAGATCTCACATACCTTTTTTTCATCGAATTCTATAATGAATTTGTAAGGTTAACAGATTATGAATGGTTAATAGATTAGGAGGAAAATTGGATGCATAATTTCACAACACAAGTTGACGCTAGAAAATACCCACCGCGCGAAAAACACCCTACTATATTCCGTGCTTTTGACGAATTACAATCAGGACAAGTAATGGAGCTTGTTAATGATCATGATCCTCGTCCATTGCAATATCAATTTATGATGGAGCGTCCTGAGCAATTTTCTTGGGAATATGTTGAAGAAGGACCTGAAGTTTGGCGTGTAGCAATTGCCAAGAAATAGTAAATGATAAAGAAGACTTCCATGTGAAGTCTTTTTTTCATTTATAATAGCGGAAGCAACACCTGATAGACGAGTTATAATAATGAATAAAGGGTGAATAACATGTTCCATATTCCATGCGTATGTCCTGTGACTGTTCAGGAAATGATTGTGGGAAGAGATATGCTGTTTGTCGTTACGGGAGGAGCTGCCCATATTGGGGCCACTGCAACAGCTTATATGAACCAGGGGGAGTTAGTGGTTGAGGTTCATCAGTTGGAAGGGCATAAAGAGGGGCCATTGGCTGCAGAATTAGCCCGATATGCAGTTGAACGACTACGAAGAACAGTAACCGTCGTCATGGGAATTCATAAGGATGAGGCGACTCCAGAGGATATTCAAAACATTGTAGAGTCAGTGCGTGCAGGGTGGAGGGAAATGATTGACGCAATGAGTCAGTAGAAGCGTGATGGAGTGGTAAAAGGAAAAGCGTGAATTCGACGACGAATTCACGCTTTAATTCTTTATGCTGCAGATTATCTGTGGCCTAATTGAGCCTTAGCGGCATCAGACATCATTTCTGGGTTCCATGGTGGAGACCAAACAAGCTCAACATGGACAAGCTCTACCCCTTCAACGAGATGAACGGCATTACGAACACCTTGGGAAATACTATCATGAAGTGGGCAACCAGGTGTTGTTAATGTCATCGTTACATTGACTCTTTTTTCTTCAATAATCTCAACATCATAAACAAGACCTAAGTCTACGATATTAACGCCAAGCTCAGGGTCGTATACTTCGTATAGTTTTTCATATACTGCATCTTTTGTAATCATGCTTTAAATCCTCCTTCAAGCTATTTTTGAAAAACTCCAATGCTTACTACAGAATAAATAAGGGTGGCAACAAGTAGGACTGCAGCCATAATCCACATGATCGTCATGGCATGAAATCCAATCGAAATGGAAAAGAGTAGGATCCCTACTAATTTCAGAATGAATAGCTTCTTGCCAAGTGTTTCACTGGTTAAATCCTTTAATTGTGGGACATTTTCCTTCCCAATTCGTGAACTGTACTTATGTGTCCACCAAAGGAAAGGAACGATCTTGTAAAGGTATCCTGTAATACTAAAACCTAGCCATCCATAGATGAATAATAATACAGAAGCTAAAATCCACTCTTCAGACGGGTAGAACACTATGAACAAGACCAGGACTAGCAGAGCAAGGCAACCTAAGCCAATCCCTACAATCGAGGCTTTAACTCCAATGTCTAGGTTTCGCTTCATCCTTTTCAATACGATGTCGCGAGCATGTAGCATAAATTGGGCGTATGCAGATAAGATAATCAAGATACCTATAGCCACAATATATCGATTAACTACAAGTGCTCCGATAATACTGATCAGGACTCCCGCATGGGTTAGAAGTAAAACCTTAGCTGGGCGCTTCTCACCAAATCCATGTGATAAGGAAAACATGGGTAGCATCTTGTAGGAGAAGCCAAAGATTAATAAAGTGAACCAACCCACAAGGCCCATAATAAAATGGACGTAATAAAGGTGGCTTTGGAATGTCCCAAGGAATCCCCATTTCAAATTAAGCACGAAAAGCAGGCCCAATAAGACTGTCAATAGCAGATAAATCAATGCAGACATTATATGCTTCGAGATATCTGTATGAGTGGTCATCTGTCTGATTGTACACATCATGTTGTGAATGAACAGAAGGAATCCTACAAAAACAAGAATGCCTGATGCAATTAACAACGGTAGGTGAAGGGAAAAGAAACCAATGGCCAGTCCAAAGACTCCAATTGCGTAAATAAAGAACTGGTAGTAACCCAATTTAAGGCTTTTGACAGAAACCTGTAAGGCTACTGGAACCAACTGATACATAGCTCCCATGGCTACCATGGTGGCAAAGCCTAGGATGAATAAATGGGCCCAAGCCCATACAGTTGGTGTTCGGTAGATCCCAGCAGCTAAGTCGGGTACAGCCCAGAACAATAGTATATTCGATAATAAAAGACTAAAGATCCCCGAGATCAGAAAGAAGAAAGGTAGTTTACCCGCTGATTTTACATCAGTAGAGACAGGTAGCATACATCACCTTTTGTGAATGGAAATCTTATAGCTGCCATCTTCTTGTTGTTCAGTCTCATATTGGTAACCTCGTTCTTCCAACTCGGGATAAAGAAACATGGGTTGTCTATCATTGACGATGACTAGGCTCTCTCCATTGGCAATTTCATCTAGCTTCTTTAAGGTGCGAATCATTGGCTCTGGAGGTGTAAGCCCGCGATTATCCAAAAAATGGTCACCCATTGTTATTCTCCTTTTTTTGTGAAGGTAATAATGAAGTGTTCTGGTTCAACCTCTTCCACTTCAGAATCATATCCTTTAGCTTTCATTACAGAAAGTAGCGGGACAGGGTTAAAGGTTGCATGTAATTTAAAAATATCAGTTGGCTTAAGAGATGAAACAGCCTCCATGATTTGTGCAAAAGGTTCTCTCTTCTCTTTTAAAATCGGGCGTACATCTAATTCAACAATATTATTTTCCATTAGATTTTTCTCCTTTCAGGTTAGGCTCCTTCTTACTATAACCCTAGTTTAGAGTAAGCAAACGGGGGCTTCTGTGATTTATGTCATAGAGAACAAAGATTTTTACGATTACAATCGTGGTAAGGAGAAAGGGGAACTGGTTATGATTCGGAATAATGAGATGCCAAGCTTTCCAGACGTAAAAGGAATTAATTTTAATCGAGATTATAATCAATCTCCATTTATAGCTATTTGGGAAGTAACGAGAGCCTGTGCTTTGAAATGCCTGCACTGCCGTGCAGAAGCTCAATATAAACGTGATCCAAGAGAATTATCCTTCGAAGAAGGAAAAAACCTAATCGATCAAATTAAGGCCATGGATAATCCACTGCTTGTATTTACCGGTGGAGATCCATTAATGAGAGAAGATATCTATGATTTAGCTGAATATGCCGTTAGTATTGGTGTTCGCGTGTCTATGACACCAAGTGCAACACCGAAGGTAACCAAAAGAGCCATTGAAAGAGCCAAGGAAGTGGGTTTATCCCGTTGGGCATTTAGTTTGGACGGTTCGTGCGCACAGATTCATGATCGCTTCAGAGGTACGAATGGGTCATTCGATCTTACCATGAATGCGATTCAATATCTTAAGGAGCTTGAGATTCCGTTACAGATTAATACAACGGTTTCCCGTTATAATATTGATGACTTAGAAAACATTGCATCTAAGCTTGAAGCTATGGGAGTTGTTTTATGGAGTGTGTTCTTCCTTGTCCCAACAGGTCGAGGGAAAGAGACGGATATGATTTCGCCAGTAGAACACGAGAAAGTCTTCAATTGGTTGTATGATTTAAGTCAGAAGGTACCATTCGATATCAAGACAACAGCTGCCCAACACTATCGTCGTGTGGTTCTACAGAGGAAGAAACAGGAGAACCCACAAGCAGGGAAATTCTTTGCAGATGTCATGACGGGTAAACAAGTAACGAAAGATGGTCTTGGACGTGCTCCTAAGGGAGTGAATGATGGGAATGGATTTGTGTTCATTTCTCATATCGGAGATGTTTATCCAAGTGGACTTCTTCCTATCCAATGTGGAAACATTCGAGAACAAAGCCTTGCTTCGATCTACAGAGATTCACCAGTCTTTAAATCCCTTCGTGACCCTGATCAATACAAGGGAAAATGTGGAGTATGTGAATACCGCACCATATGTGGAGGATCTAGGGCAAGAGCCTATGCTATGACAGGAGATTACCTAGAGAGCGAACCGTTCTGCACCTATATTCCAAAAGCTTATAATGGATAATGATTTATCTAATACAAAAACATCTTACCACGGGTTTAAGATTGAACCGCATGGTAAGATGTTTTTTTATGTTCATTATTTTAGGAAGAAATTTTTCTTCCTATTCATCTCTTCTTTAATGATATAGAGTGCTTCTTTAAAACGGGAAGCATGAACAAGTTCTCTTTCTCGGAGAAAACGAAGGGTATCTTGAACACATGGATCATCTGTAAGTGAGATTAAATGTTCATATACCGCACGTGCTCTTTCTTCAGCGGCAATGTTGGAGGTCATGTCAGCTACGGGATCTCCAACATGCTTCAAATAATCTGCTGTCCAGGAATTACCCATTGGATTAACATAAAAAAGCCCATTCTCATGTTCAACATAGTGTTGAGCAATTCCTAATTCACGTGCTTGCTTGGGTGTTATCCCTTTCAATAGCTTACGTATAGTGACCCCGATAATTTCGAGGTGTGCCAATTCCTCTGTACCCACATCAACAAGTAGCTGACGTGCACGTTTGTTTTCCATATCAAATCGTTGATTTAAATACTGCATGGCAGCAGCAAGCTCTCCATTAGGACCACCGAATGGTTAAACGGTGGAATTTATAGGAGGTAACAGATTTCAATCTGTTTCACATGATATACTTTAATTTCGTAAATGAGCTCTCGGATAATATTTTGCTGATAATCAAAAAGTTGCCGATTTTGTAGGTTTTTCATTTGCTCCATTTTTAATTGAACTAAAGTACCAAAATCAACCTCCTCGATCTGCTCTAGGAATTGATTTAGCTGTTGTAGCTTTCCTTCCCATTCCTGTTTTTCCTCTTGAAGGCGTTTCTTTGCCACTCGAAATTCCTCAAGTGTAATGATCTGAGCTTCATAGGCCTCCCACTGCCTTCGTGCTTTTTCCTCTAGGTTTTGAATATTTTTCTTCGTATATCGAATTTCCCTATTTGGAGAGAAATTTGCATCTTCATTGGTGCTTTTTTTTTCTTCCATTCTTGAATTTGCTCCTTCTCTCTGTAACGAATACAATTTCTCCAATATATAGGATTCTAGAATTTCTGAGGAGATCCAATGATTCATACAGAGCCCTTTTTTTTGATAGTCGCTACAGATATAGCGAGGTATATAGGTTGTTTTATTTTTCTTAACAGAAGATCCAATCATTCTGGCCCCACAATGCCCACAACGAACAAGACCCGAGAGGAGATAACGGTACCGTTGATTTAGAGAAGTAGGTGACTTAGATTGTTGCAATTTCTCTTGAATACGTTGAAATAGGGAGGATTCTAAAATAGGTGGATGGGTGTTCGATACGGTTAGCCATTCATTGGGAGGATTTTGAATTCTTTTTTTTCCTTTGCGCTGTTGTTTGTTCCAAACGAGATTTCCAATCAGCATTTGATTTCCAGTGAAAAATTGCCGGACAGCTTTGGCTGACCAAGTGCCTCCATTCTTTGTTTTTACTTGATATTCATTTAATCTCTTAGCGATCTGGAAAGTTCCAAGTCCCCCTAAGAACCAGTCTGCCATCGTTTGTACCCATTTGGCTTCCTCTGGATTAATGACCAATTTTTTCTCCATTAAATCGTAACCAAAACAGGGACGGCTTATGGGTTGCCCCTGTTTGGCAAGATGGTACATGTTATCGCGTACCCTCTCAGCAATACGTTCCCGTTCGAATTCTGCAAAGACTCCAAGAAGCTGCAAAACCATTCGACCTGCTGCACTTCCCGTATCGAAGGTTTCTGACGAAGATTTATAAATACATTGATATTCATCTAGAAAATCGACAAATTGTAAAAGATCAATGAGATGTCGGGTTAGTCGATCAATTTTCGTTGTAATAACAGCCTGGAAATGGCCTAACAGAATCTCATCCTTCATTTGTCTGAATGCAGGCCGATTAAAATCTTTTGCTGAGAAACCTTCATCAATAAAGAGACGATATTCATTCCAACCTTGTGAGAAGGCGAATGCCTGCAGACGTTCCTTTTGTTCCTCAATAGACGTTCCTTCCCGTGCTTGTTCATCTGTAGAAACACGTGCATATAAGGCTACTCTCATGGTTTCACCCCCTATTAACAACAGGTATTTAAGTGAATGGAATAATATGCAAGGAACAAATTTCGTTGGGACATGCAATGTTTAAGCCATCCTCTCATAAGGATAGTGAATGAAAAGGAGGAGATCTAATGAGTGAAAAAGATCTACCAGAACTAATAGAGCTTTCTCCTCAGGCCTATCTTCGGGAAGGTAAGGAATTCATATCACTTGTTGACCATGCGACCTACCATTCCCTTCTAGTAGATAAGGCTTCAAAAAGGTGGATCGAACAAGCAAAACACGCGGTTCGTGCTTTCTATTCCGTAAAATGATCGATAAAGAAAAAAGGAGAGAGGCTTTTTGAATAAATGGTTTCAGTTGAAGCGTCCCTATGAAAAGAATTACGATCGTGAAATACATGAATTTGGATTTCATATTGCTATTGGTCTGCTTGAGAAGGGGAAGGTTATTAAACAAAAGAATAGTAAGTACGGATATAAGCTCGTTCGAAATCCAGCCTATGGTAGTGAAGAATATCGGATTGCAGTGGTTAATCATTCGGGGAAAGTTCTTTCCTATACCACATTAAACACAGATCAATTAATAGCAAAGAATTGGCAAGAGATGAAAGTGTATTATTAACGATACATAAATAAATTATATTGGTTAAGAGCTGTTTATTCGGTTGGAAGAACAATCGAAGAATAGCTCTTTTTTGGCTGCTTAGTGCCTAATTTGATCTAATGCTACATAGAAAAGGATGAAAATGGAAAACATAGGGTTATTGAATTGTATTTAAAAAGGTAGGAGCATCATGAGAAAATTAATTCTAAGTGTGACAGTCATTCTATTTATCCTCGTATCCCTTGCAGCCGTAAAATTAAATGACCGTAAAGTGATTAGCCCTGGAGATGAAAAGATTAATCCTCCACCTATAGAAACGTTAAAAATGCAGGAGTTACATAAAAGAAAGCTGCCCTATCGAGATGATGCCGATTATTCAGATCATGGAAATGATCTTTTCTACTTGGAGAAATAATTCACTAATCACCTATTAGGTCCCCCATATTGGGCGATGAGCAATTGGGCCATGCGAGGATCAGCAAAAGAGACCTTTGCGTCATATTCTAATTTTGCTTCATAAATCCACATACTCGCGCTTGACTCTCCTTTATCTCTTGGATTCCCCTATAATTTACAACATTCGGGGTCTTCAAAGCATTCATCTAGGGGATCATAGCCGAACCCCATGGCTCTTTGCCACCAATTTGGAGCATACCATTCAAGTGGTCCACAGCTTTGTTGATAGCGCATTTTTAACATCATATAATGCTGAGACCATGCCATATATTGCTGACGAGCCAAAAAATCCATAGGGTGTGTGTCTAAATAAAGCATTAAATCTATCATGGCATGTTCAGCGTGTTGGAGTTCAGCTAGCAGGCAATTGCAATATTCCTCCAACTCATTGTGATCCTCACGAACAGAACTACTTTCTGGTTCTCTTCTAAAACTCATAGCAAAATCAACTCCTCCTTCCTCTCTCCTTCCTACATTATTCAGCGGAATAGGCAGTTGCTCATGGATTAAAGCCCAAAAATAGAATAACAATAAAAAACCGTTCTCCCACTTAATCAGGGGAACGGCTTTTTCTTATAACAGGATTCAATCTTATTTTCGTCCCTCAACAATGGCTAGAGTACCACCCATTAAATTGGTGTAACGAGTTTCCTTCAAGCCTTCTGAAGAGAAAATGTTACATAGCTTCTTCGCTTCAGGAAATTCTTTCGCAGATTCACAAAAATAATGATAGGCATTTGCCTTACCGGCACTCAATTGACCAAGCATAGGGACTAATTTCTCAAAATATAGCCAATAAACCTGTTTAAATACGGGAGCACTTGGCTTGGACATATCTAAAGAAACAATCTTTCCACCTGGTTTCAGGACTCGTATCATTTCTTTAAGGGCTGATTCTAATATGGGCACATTTCTTAAACCCCAACCTACTGTTACAGCGTCAAACTGATTATCTTCAAATGGAAGCTCCATGGCATTTCCTTGAATTAAGGTAATGATGTCTTTGTAAGGAGTGGAAGCGATGTTTAACCTCCCAATTTCTAGCATATTCTCGGAGAAATCTAACCCTGTTACTTTGCCTTCCAAGCCAACAGCTTCTGCTAATTGTAATGATAATTTTGCCGTTCCACAACAAACATCTAATACATGACTACCCTGTTTAACCTCAGCACGGTGGACAACCATCTGTCTCCAGCGATCATCTCGACCGAGACTCATGAGTCGATTTGTACGATCGTATCCTCGGGATATATTATTAAACAGTTCTCTTACATAGGATTCCTTCTGTTCTCTCGATGGGAGGTAGGACAACGGAATAGACCCCTTTCCTCTGAATGAATATGTCTATTATACCTACTTTATAGGGGGGCGTCTATAAAAGGGCCTTACTCCTTAACGATACAGATTTTGCAAGGTTTTCTTAAGGTTAGGATGTAGAGAAGTTTTGTTTCGGCTTATTTCAACGTATTCCAAGGCTTCTTTTATCTTTTTGCAAATCCCTAGTTCAATCAAAACCCCACAGGCAACAGTTCCTGTACGACATACCCCTGAGGCACAGTGAATACCAATAACTTTTCCTTCTTTATAAACATTAACTACGGTATCAACGGCCTTTTTAATTTGCTCCTCTTGCCCAGTAATATGATCCTTCAAGCCTATATGTATCCATTTGGCTGCTTGACTGGAGAAAGCAGGTTTATCTGATTCATCACGAAGGTCGATGATTACCTGGCAGCCTGCAACATCTACCATGTCTTGGGCATCATTTTCACTGCCAATATAGATTTTTGCAGGAACCAATGCGTTGTATTTAACACGATCCACCCGGATCTCCCCTTTTGTAAAATATAATGTATTCATTTTATAATAATTATTGTGAAGTAGGGAGTGAAATTTTTTAGACAAAAAATGCAGTGCTTGTCTAATTTTCGCTATCCGTTAAAGAAAACTTGGCCGGTGCCAAGCCTTTAGGCAACTTATATTTTCCTATTCGCCAAAAAAGAAGGTTCGCAAGATGCGAGCCTTCTTTAGTATGGAATTATTATTTAATAACCTCATTGGCTTTATCTAATAATGTTTTAGGTAATGTTATACCAAATTGTTCAGCAGCTTTTGTATTGACAATTAGCTTGAGATTCTTCTGGGTTTGAATAGGCATATCGCCTGGTTTGGCTTCTCCTTTAAGGATCTTTTCAGCCATTTCACCGGTTTGGCGGCCTAATTGATAATAGTCAATTCCGTAAGTAATCAATGCACCTTTTTTTACAGATTCACCTTCACCCGCAATAACAGGTAGTTTTTGTTTTTGGGCTACAGCTAATACTGTATCAAGGGCAGAGACGATGGTGTTATCAGTTGGTACATAGATCGCATCAATTCCTGAAAGTGATTCAGCGGCTTGTTTTACTTCAGAGCTGTTGGTAACAGCTCTTTCCACTAATTCTAAACCAAGATCAGGGGCAAGCTTCTTAGCTTGTTCGACTTGAACGACGGAATTAGCTTCTCCTGAATTATATAATACACCAAGTTTCTTCGCTTCAGGCTTCAGTTCCTTCACTAAGCTAAGCTGTTCCTTAATTGGGTTCATATCTGATGTTCCTGTAATGTTTCCACCGGGTTTATCCATACTAGAAACAATCTTTGCTGATACAGGATCTGTAACGGCTGTAATAACGATAGGGATATCCTTTGTCGCCTTAGCAGCAGCTTGTGCAGTCGGTGTTGCGATGGCTAGGATAAGATCCTCTTTGTCGCTGACAAATTTCTGTGCAATGGATGTTGCGTTGTTCATATCACCTTGTGCACTTTGGGCATCATATTTTACTTGTTCTCCATCCTTTAGGCCGTGTTCATTCAGATAGTCAATAAAACCTTTCTTTGCAGCGTCTAACGCAGGGTGCTCAACAATTTGAGAAATACCGATTTTGAATTGCTTTTTACTTTGATCAGCGGATTTAGCTGTGCTTTGATCCTTTGGTTTATCTGTCGAGCTAGTTGTGGCAGAACCACCACAGGCTGTAAGCGAAACGGCAAGTGTTGTTCCAAGTAAGGTCATGGTCCATTTTTTCCATTTGTTTTTCATAGAAATCCCCCTGAAGATATTTTTTTATTTTGGTTCATTAGCGGAAAAGAAAGTGAATTATGTTATAGATAAAATTCCTTTAGTACTATTATACTTAACCGCTA
>DATFAS010000178.1:0-6754 GCA_035254305.1 Bacillota bacterium | reverse complement strand
AGCCCTATCTTTTTCCTCTGAAGGAATTCATCCCTACTACCTTTCTCTCTTTAACCATATATCTGCATTTTGGGAAATTGGAACACCCTAGAAAAGAACCATCTTTTCATGTTTCGTTCTACTAACTCTCCATCACACCTTTGGCAAATTAATTCGGCAACTTTAAGATCTCTAGCAACGATATCCTTGTGAATTTGATCCACATGATCCTTTCGTTCTTTATTCACTTTCTCCCTACACGATCACCTTATTCGCCGCCGGAACCAACGCTGGAGGCATTTCTTCCTTCAATCGCCAGACGAAACTAATGGGCTTATTCCCTTCATGCTTCACATACTCTGCTTCCCCTAGGAAGATGAATGGAGAGGTATAGTTATTCTCTTCCTTATACTCCCTCACAAATAAGGCGATCCGACTCCCCGATTGTTTATGGTGAATGTATCGTTGGGCGGTTTTCGATTCTTGTGATGTACGGCTTTGGGTCTGCCAATGGAATAATCGTTCATTAATGGCATAGTCCTCATACAACGTAGACGGTGAAAAATCCTTATCTGATTTATTAAGTGTGATGAAAAAAATATCGGTCTGCTTATCTTCGAAATACTTGACTCCTTCACGAAAAGCAGGTGCTTTCTCTTCATTCCATAATCCGAAGGCTGCTAACACTTGGTCAGTCGAATACTTACAATGGATATCTAATGGACAATCATAAGAGAAATCGTTCTTCTTATCGACAAAATCGATATGTGTATCATTGTATTTTAAGATTTCTAGGATCTCTTCTCGGAATGGATCACAGGTAACAATAAACTGGACCGCTTCTTCCATACTGTCAAATCCCTGTTTCTTCGGTTCCGACCGGTAGAAGGTATAGTAGAACATATTGACCATCAGTTGTTCCTCTTGATTCTGTGGTACACTGCCATTCTCTAGATAGCCAATAAGAAATCTTAATAGTCTTCTAGAATTTAGGCTTAATAGGGCTGGTAATCTTTTCGTTAGATAATCCGCATCCTTCATTTCAAAAGGCTTTAACACTCCTGCTTCTACCATCAATCCTCGGAAGGATCGGTTACCCGTTCGGCCTCCATAGAGCTCATAGATGCTAATGCCGTGATAGGATAGGAAATGTTCAAGGGTTAAGGGTAGACCGGTATCCCCTTCAAAATATTTAATTTTGTTGATCAGGCTCCTGCGGTTATGGGCTGCCTGTTTAAGGTTACGCAGAATATAGTCCTTCGCTTGTTTTTCTAATTGGATAAAGCTACCCCTAGGTAGACTGGCGAAGCCATTATCCACATAGTGCTGCACGGAATGCTTGGTTTTTCCGATGAGTGCTCTGAATTTCTCCTGGAAGCTATATTCTTGGCGGGCTTGTCCAATGAAATCCAAGACAGTCAGGCATTCCTTTCCATCTGCTAGTCGCAATCCACGACCAAACTGTTGCAAGAATACCGTTAAGCTCTCGGTTGGACGAAGGAATAGGATCGTGTTGACCTCTGGAATATCGACCCCTTCATTGTAGAGATCGACTACAAAGATCATGGTGATTTCACCACTTACGAGCCTACGCTTGGCTGTGTTCCGTTCTTCGTCTTTTGATCCTCCGTGCAAAGCAATGGATGGAATTCCTGACTCGTTAAATACTTTGGCCATATAGAGAGCATGCTCCACACTCACACAGAACCCAAGCCCCTTCACCTCTTCGAGGTCGGTAACATACTTTTGTAAGCTATGGATAATTTGGGTCACACGCATTCGATTACCGGTGTAGAGATTTTCCAACTCTTGTAGGTCATAACCTCGTCTAGACCACTTCACCTGAGTGAGGTCTACACTGTCTGTTACACCAAAGTAATGAAAAGGACACAGCAGCTTGCGATCAATCGCATCCGTCAACCGGATTTCTGCTGCAATCGTATCTTCGAAATAACCGAGTATATCCTTACCATCCATCCGTTCTGGTGTGGCTGTGAGTCCAAGCAGGATCTTGGGCTGATAGTAGGATAGAAGCTTCTGATAGGTTGGTGCTGCAGCATGGTGGAATTCATCTACAATAATAAAATCGAAAAAATCAGGTGTCGTGATCTCGGTCAATTTCATCGAGTTCAGGCTTTGAATACTGATGAATAAATGGTCCAGATACTGCGCTTGGTTACTACCTACATGCAAGTCACCGAAGTTCAAATCTTTTAAAATGAATTGAAAGGTCTCCCTACTTTGTTTTAGGATCTCTTCTCGATGGGCGACAAAAAGGAGCCTGGCCTTAGGATTTTTCGATATAAATCGTTTGAAATCAAACGCTGAAATCACGGTCTTTCCAACACCAGTAGCAGCCACGAGTAGGTTCTTCCATTTTCCATATAAAGTTCGCTGCGCTTCTAGCTTTTCTAACACTTCTTTTTGATAGTCATAAGGCATGATATCGAAATGAAAGTGAAGAGCCTCTTTGTCCTGTTCCTTTTTCTTTGATAACGCCTGTCTTAATTGCTGTAGCTGCTCATTATCACCCTTAGAAAAGGATTTAAATTCGCGATCATTCCAGTAGCTCTCGAATGTGGCTTCGATCTTTCGAAGAACGTCATAGGAGTCCTTCTCAGTTACCTTTAGATTCCATTCCAAGCCACTTGTCAGGGCTGGATTCGATAGATTCGACGAACCGACATAGGCAGTGGTGAAGCCTGTATCTCGTTTGAAGACGTAGGCTTTCGCATGCAACCGGGTACGATCAGTGTCGAAGGAAATCTTGATTTCGGTATGGGGTAGCTTACTCAACTCCATGATTGCCTTATAGTCGGTCGCTTCCATATACGTTGTGGTGATCACTCGTAGCTGTCCACCGTTCGAAGTGAATTGTTCGAGCTGTTCGATCATGCAGCGCAGGCCACTCCATTTTATAAAAGAAACCAAGAAATCGACCCGATCAGCCGATAGGATCTCTTGTTTTAATTCATTCATCATATTCGGCTCCGAATGGGAACCAGTAAATAGCGAGCTTTGGGATAAAGGAGTCGCTGGTCGTGTGATTTTGCTCCCTTTCATTGCTTTACTATTATTGATTTTGGAATAAACGTAGGTAAGGATTTCTCCCTGTTCATCTAACTTCAACCGTTCTAGCTCTTCCTCATCAAGAGCTTCCTTCAGTGTGGATAGGATCTCATTGCATGTACGAATCTGAGCAAGGACTGCCTCTTCATCATTTGATTGTTCCCTAACTATTTTCAAAGCTCGGCGAGTTACCGTGAATAGGTAATTGGATAATAGTTTTCTAGCTTCCTCTGCATCTAGAGGTTCTTTGCCAATATCATAGATAGAAGAATCGAGAGTAGACAGTTTTTTGAACGTTTCTTGATTAATGATTTGCTCGTATAGGCCCTGTTTCATGGGACACCTCATGGTATGTATGGATTATCTATCAACTGGGTTTATTTGGTACCATTATATCGTAAATCGACAAAATTTGTTATTACTGTAAACTTTATTACTTATTTCTACGAATTTCTTCTGATTCAATGGGATAGTACCTCAAAGACTAACACAGACCACCCTCCCATCTCTTCCCCAACACGAAAAAAACCTGATGGAATTTCTCAGGTTTTTGAATGAATATTATTGTTTAGTCTACTCGAATGGATGAGGTGAAGTACGAAATTGCTTTGCAGTCATTGATGAATCATTTAATTGGAAGAAACACGTGTCCTAATCTCCTGCAGCCAATGGGTTAGTAACTTTAAATAAGGGGCTAGCTGTCCATATATCTCAATGGCTAATGCTTCATTATAGGTATGAACTGTTAAATTTCGATGATCCACCATCTGGAGTGCTTGAAGGGCGTCTGATTCACTAAATATTCCTATCTCACGACAAGAACGAATCACTCCCTTTGGAGAACCAATATCTATTCCTTCTACATCAAATAGCATTTGTTTCGCTACTTTCCATATAGCCTCAAAAGTAAATTCAAATCGGTGAATAGCAGCGTCCCGTACAATTGTATTTGAACGATCCAGCGCCATGACTTCTTCAAAAGCAGATAAGGCCCTCTGAGCCATTGTTATTCTTTCATTTAGTCTTTCCAAATGATCCCCTCCCTTTCTATTTTGTTCACGATGACACAGTGCACATCCTTCATCAATATTTACTGTGTGTTCATTATGTCACTATCATTAGATGAGTATAGCAAATTTTGCATTTTGTAGATTGTTAAAAATCTGATTTTTCGGTATTGAATACGGCTATAGTTCACTCCTCTTATTTTTTTATATTCATAAATTAAAAAAGACTATTTACAGAATCAGCAAATAGTCTCTATCTTGTAGTTTCTTTAAAATTAACAGATAACACCTTATCTGTCGATGTTTCAAACTTGATGGTTACATACACTCCGAACTCATGAGAATTGCGCCTAACCCATAATTTAAATGTTTCCTGAGTAACGGTTGGTGTCAAGACCTTCCTTCCGATATGTAAGTAATCAACCACTTTCACTCCATATTTCTTATTCACTGCATCAACAGCAAATCTCCCCCACTTGGCATAAGTAGGCTCAGTGATATGTTGTTGGGAATAGGCGTGTTCGATAAAAATGAAGGAACTAAAAACCATAAACAGCACTAATGTGATTTTCATCAACCATTTCATTATCTTACCCTCATTTTTTCATTTCGTATATTTTTTCCTCTGAACATTGATTTATGCGTCACTTCTGATTTTTCAACTGGCTAATTGCTAGAAATCTAGCAAAGTGGATTCTATCAAGTAATCTCAAGTATAATAAAAGAAACTTAAAAACGGATAATGCATCTTGACTGATGAACTTCAAAATGGTCCTTTTTGGACAATTTTATACTCGCAATACCCTGTCCTCCTTTTATGGTTAAGTAATGAATGAAGCCCCACCATTCGGTGAGGCTTTTTCTTTTTCACTGGTTCCCACCATCTTACGCTTCCTTCTTCCACCCACTGATTGCCTGAGTCATCTCGGTGATGGAAGCAGATAAAGCCTCGATCCGGCTTTCTACCCTTGTGAGTAAATACCAGGAAACAAAGATGGGGAAACCCAGGTTCCCGATTAAGCTAAGCCAATCTGGATGATCCATGGATTTCCCTCCTCAAATTACATATGCTCTACATCAAAATCGCTGACGATACGTTGGCTAACTCCAGCGTCCTTAATCCCTGTGATATCAAACAGACCACCAACCGCTACGATGGCGTCCATCTGGGTTTTCACCTCTGCAGCAGTTAGTCCTGCTTTCGGGGTGGGAACATCGATTTTCACCGTGCTTCCGTCTGCTTTGTTGAAATACAACGACATTGTCGTTTCATTAAGAGCTTTCGGCATGAGGGCACCTCCTTTCTCTATGGGGAATCTTTCGGGGAAACGTGAATCGGGGAAACACTTACGAGGATGACTTACGGGGTGATCATTGACTTACCTGATCAGGGAAAAGAAATTAGTTAACATTGAGGATTTCCTGATCTACGGAGAGGATGACTTGATCTAGCGTCCAGTCGGAGAGAGCAGCAACGGCTTGTCCGAACGCGTAGACATGATCGAGTGAGGCATTGGCGGCGTTTACTTTCTTGTAGATGCGGCTCTTACGAATGGGATTTCCCTGTGCATTCGTGCCGCTGATGAATACAATTTTCACTTGTTTCGTGTCATTAGTCGTCAACATGGTTTCACCTCCCTTCAATCGTTTCCGAAAGCCTGTGATAGCTTTCATGGTTTTATCATAGCATGTCTCCGTCTTATTGTAAACAATAATTTTATTAAATTACGTTTTTTGTGTACATTCCCTCTGTCCTCTATTTTTGAATATCAATCACATGTTCCTGCTCATCCCAGCTGACCTGAAATCCGAAATACTCCATAATGCTGCGAATGGGCGCATAGGTTGTCCCATGATCGAGGTAACCCAGAGAAATCGGCTTCCCCTCACTTCGAATCGAGACCAAGCCTTTCTCTGATGTTAAATCTGCCATAAGCTTGGCCCACGGGAAGAAAGGACCCGGACAGTTGATCTTATTGATCGAGTCGATCTCATAGTGTCCTATGATATATTCTCTCGTAAGTGGAACATGCCAACGACTAGCAATCTGACAGATCAACCAAAGACCTGCTTGATATTGTGGAGCATCAATGGCCCCTCCCTTGTCTTTTCCTTCAAATTCAATCGTGATCGTGTAACGATTCGAGTCACCTCCTCTTAAGTTAATTTGAGTAGATGTCGGACCAACGACTCGTCCATTGGTCCACGCCCCGTCCTTTTCTTGGACATATTGGTGGATCTCTCCCTTTCGACCAATTCCGTAATGACTGCTAACTTCTGATTCGGGATTTTGGAACCAGGCAAGGGTTCCTTCTAGGTATCCATCCATGGTGTGGAGGACAATGAGTGGTGGCTGATCAGGGGGTTGTGCTTCCCTTCTTACATCGGGGTAGTAATGAGGGCTTCCTTTCCTTTCGATTGAGTTCAAAGTAGACCTCTCCTTCCTTGGGGTTCCCTTGGCGCCTAAGGGATAGATGTACATCACCGTGACGGACGCTTCGTTGGTGTCAGTCAGGGTCATGTAAGGAAAAAAGTTGTATACGCTTACTTTCTCAGGTCACTAGTCTTTCGTCAACCCCATTATAGTAGGGTTTTGCCCTACGATGATACGGTGGAAACCCATTCCAGCTTAGAGTACGCTAGATTTTGAGGTGGTTAAAGCATGTCCGACATGACGTATCTAGGTCAAGTAATTAAAG